>CALMAP010000018.1 GCA_937859825.1 uncultured Terriglobus sp.
CGTGTGGGACGTGGGTGCCATTGGCGAGAAGTTCGATCTGGTCATCTTCATGGGCGTGCTCTACCACCTGCGGCATCCGCTGCTCGCGCTCGATCTGATCCATCAGCACGTAGCAAAAGACATGCTGCTCTTCCAGAGCATGCAACGCGGCTCACATGACCTGCCGCAACTACGCGACGATTACGACTTCCACGAAACGGCACAGTTCAGCGACCCGGCTTATCCGGCCATGTTCTTCATCGAGAAGAACTACTGCGGCGACAAGACGAACTGGTGGGTACAAAACCGTGCCTGTGCGGAAGCGATGCTGCGCTCGGCAGGTTTCGCGATCCAGCAGCAGCCAGAGGGGGAAGTTTATCTGTGCCGTCGCTTTGAAATTCCGCTGACGCATGAAGGGCCGCGTGCCGTGCATCCGCCGCTCTCGCCACAGCATTATCCGTTCGCCAAGTGAGTTCGTTCGAAGAAGCAGAGGCAGAACTTGCCGCTCGCAACATCGAACGGGCACTCGCGATCTATGCTGGACTCGAAGCGGACTGCCCAGACCCCGATCGCCTGAGTGCCGGCCGCTGGATGTGCCACATGCTTGCGAGTGACTACGAGCAGGCCTGGCGTGAGAGTGATGCGATCCGCAGGCGAGGTTCGCCGGACGTGCACCGCTTTTGGCAAGGCGAATCCATCGACGGTCAGCGCGTGATGGTGCGCTGCCTGCACGGCTACGGCGACACCGTGATGTACCTGCGCTGGCTGCCGGAATTGCGCGGAACATGCCGTGAGGTGACGGTGCAGGCGTGTCCGGAGATGTTGCCACTGATACGTGCGATGATCGCGGGCCATGTGAGGCCGAGTCGCTACCATCCCACGTCCGAAAATCCGGACGTGGGGCACGGCTCGTTGGCAGATGTTTGTTTGGTGAGTTGGACAGCACAGGGCGAAAGTGACCGCGAGCACTGGGACGTGCAGGTCGAATCAGCCGAGCTGCCCTATCTCTTTCGCGCAACGCCACCGACACTGCCCGCGCCGGTGCACATTGAACTTCCTGAGACACAAAGGCATGCGATCCGCATGCGTATGGGGGAACGCACTCGTCCGCGCATTGGCTTGGTGTGGACGGGCAGCAATTACGATGCGGCCCGCTCTATCGACTTCGGTCAGTTGCACGGACTTTTGGCGACACGCGCGGTAGAGTTCTGGAGCCTGCAGTCGTCGGAACATAACCAAGACTGGACTGCGTTCTGCGCGGAGCGAGGATGGAGCGCGCGCACCTTCTACACGAACGGTGAAACCGCGAGTGAGATCACGCACAGGGGCATTGCCGACATGGCGGCCTTCGCGTCCGAGATCGACCTGGTCATCACCATCGACACCATGGCCGCGCACATCGCGGGCTCGCTCGGCCTGCCGACGTGGCTCCTGCTCAAACGGGAGGCGGACTGGCGATGGATGCTCGACCGCGACGACTCACCCTGGTATCCGACCATGACGCTCTTCCGGCAGAAGGTCGCGGGTGACTGGGCCGGCGTTCTCAGCCGCGTGTGCGACCGGCTGCGAGACTGGTGTGAGGAGCAGCAAGCATGAGCCTTTCCCGCGCATGGAATGCCTACGACGCGTACCTGTTCGACATTGACGGAACGCTGCTGCACGCGAAAGACGCGGTGCACTACTTCTCGTTCTGTCATGTGCTGACCAACGTGGCCGGCCGGCCCGTGGACATCCTCGGTTTGCCGGTGCAGGGCAAGATCGACCCGGGTATCCTGCGCGATGCGTTCGCACGCGAGGGTGTGGCGGAGGAGGTGTGGCGGCCTCAACTTCCTCAGCTTCTTGACGACATGGCCGCACATGTCGAGGTGAACGCGGGCGACTTCCGGATCGAGGTGCTGCCCGGTGTACGCGAGACGCTGGAACACCGGCGCGGCAGGGGGGCACTGCTGGGGCTGGGGACCGGCAACCTGGAACGCATCGGCTGGGCCAAGCTGAAAGCCTGCGGTCTGCGTGAGCTCTTCGACTTCGGTGGCTTTAGCAACGGCTATGAACATCGCGGGGAGATGATCGCGGCCGCGGCGGCGCAGGCGCGCTCTCTCAGTGGACCGGATGCTGCGGTGCTGGTAGTTGGAGACACCCCGGGCGACATTGCCGCAGCACACTTCGCCGGTCTTGAGGTGATGGCGGTCGCCACCGGCATCTTTGCGGCTGAAGAACTTCAGGGTGCCGACCTGGTGGTTGGAAATCTGGCAGAGCTACGGCCATAGCGGCTTAGACACTTGTGGACATGGCGCTCCTTTGCCGGTCGTTCGCTCATCCAATAAGCCATGAGCATGGAACAGATCGCGCTTGGATCACAGGGTGCCCGCATCTCTCGCGAGGGACTGGGCTGCATGGGCATGAGCGAGTTTTACGGCGAACGCAACGACGAGGAGTCGTCGGCAACGATTCTTCGCGCGCTCGACCTCGGCATCAACTTTCTCGACACGGCGGATGTGTATGGCTTTGGCGACAACGAAGAGCTTGTGGGCAAGACGATCAAGCCTCGCCGTGACGAGGTCTTTCTCGCGACAAAGTTTGCGAACGTCCGCAAGAAGGACGACCCAAGCTACTGGGGCGTGAGCGGCAAGCCGGAGTATGTGAAGCAGGCCTGCGATGCGTCACTGCAGCGGCTCGGGCTGGAACACATCGATTTGTACTATCAGCACCGCGTCGACCCTGACACACCGATTGAGGACACCGTCGGCGCGATGGCAGAACTGGTGCAGGCAGGCAAGGTGAAGTATCTCGGCCTCTCGGAAGCGTCCGCGGCAACCATCCGCCGCGCGCACACGGTGCACCCCATCACGGCTCTGCAGACGGAGTACTCCCTTTGGGAGCGGCACGTGGAGACGGACATTCTTCCCACATTGGCGGAGCTCGGTATCGGCTTCGTGCCGTACAGCCCGCTCGGCCGCGGCTTTTTGACCGGCACCATCACGTCCACCACGGAACTGGACAGCAAGGACTTCCGCAAACAGCGGTATCCGCGCTTCGCGGGAGACAATCTCGACGCGAATATGAAGCTGGTCGAGCGCGTGAAGGCGATTGCGGACAGGCGTGGCGTGAAACCAGGGCAGCTTGCGCTGGCATGGGTCTTCGCCAAGGGGCCTCACGCGCCCATCCCGGGAACCAAGCGCCGCAAGTACCTGGAGGAGAACGCGGCAGCGGTGGACATCAAGCTTTCGCCGGAAGAAGTGGCCGAGTTGGAAGCGGCGGTGCCGCAGGAGGAGATTGTCGGGGACCGTTACAACGAAGGCGGTTTGAAGACAATCGATAAGTAGCAGAGAAGGACGAGCGCGAGCAGTTTACAGTGCCGAACTCTCGCGCTCGTGTATTGCCTTTACTAAAGTGTAGGCGTAGTTTTCAGTTCGGTCGTTCCAAGGAATACCGACACGATTCCAAACTTGATTCACGCTCTTTTGAATAGATCTTCCATCGAGCTCGCCGTAGTAGTCCAGTAGCACCTGCAGATGTTCGTATCGATGGAAGACAGGAAGTTTCGCCTTCTTGGGTTTGAAATGAATTCCATCTTCATCGAATGTAAGGATTTCTAAATCTGCAGCATTCGTTCTTGGTCCTGCGCCGGAAGGAATAACTTCACCTTTCCTCAAATACGTCGCGATAGTTGATGCAGTCAGCCTCACCGATCCCCGACCTTGTGCAGCCGCATGAAGTTCGTGGCGCCGCTCTTGGTGGTGGTGCCCCCAACAATCCCGAGAATCTGGCCGGCGTGGATGTGGCCCGCCTTTTCCAGAATGTCTTCGGCCATGTTCACCAGCTTATCGGTCTGGTCGAAGCGGTCGCACAGGATGGGGAAGACGCCCCACAGCAGCATGGCCTTGCCGATCACATCTTCCTGCGGCGAGAGGGCGTAAATGCGCGCGTTGGGCCGGTACTTGGAAAGTAGTCTCGCGGTCGAACCGCTCTCAGTGAAGATGGCGATTGCGCCCAGGTCCAGGTCGTCTGCGGAGTGCGCCATGCACTCGCAGATGGTCTCGGAGATGCTCAGTTTCAAAGAGCGCACGGGATGCACGCCGAGCGGATTGCTCGCGCGCTCCTGGCTCATCTGCGTCTCCGTTTCCACGATGATCTTGGCCATCATGGCGACGGCCTCACGCGGGTAGCGGCCTGCGGCGCTCTCGGCTGAGAGCATCACGGCATCCGTTCCGTCGTACACGGCGTTGGCCACGTCCGACGCCTCCGCGCGTGTGGGCCGCGGGTTGTCGATCATGGATTCCAGCATCTGCGTGGCTGTGATCACGGGTTTCCGTTAGCCGCCGGCGCGCCGGAGGATGTCGTCGTGGAGCCCCGGCACATCATCCGGCGGGCCAGAAACCCCAAGAACGCCGCGCGCGACCATCAGGCCGTCGGTCTCTTCCAGAATTTCTTCCAGGTTCTCGATGGCTTGCGGCTTTTCCAGCTTGGCCACAATCCAGGCATTGCAGTTCAGGTCGCGCATACGGCGGCGTGTGTAGCGAATGTCCTCGGCGGTGCGCACAAAGGAGAGGGCGATCGCGTCCACGTTCTGCTTCGCGATGAAGATCAGGTCCTCTTCGTCTTTCTCGGTAAGCGCGGGCACCTTGACAGGGATACCGGGCAGATTGATGCCTTTGTTATCACCCAGCGTGCCGCCATTGATGATCATGGTGGTCACATCGCCATTGCTCTGCACCTCAAGTACACGCAGCTCGATCAAGCCGTCCGAGAGCAGAATGCACGCGCCCGGTTCCAGGTTCTCGCCTAGCGTGGTGAAGGTGGTGCTCACCTTTTCGGCGGAGCCCTCCATGATGTTGGGCGTGATGACGAAGCGCTTGCCCGCCTCCAGCAGCACGGGCTTGTGGTCCAGGAGCTTGCCAGTACGAATTTTGGGGCCTTGAAGGTCGGCCAGAAGGCAGATGGGCTTGCCCTCGCTCTTGGCGACGGAGCGCACCATGCGGATCAAGTCCTCTTTCTGCTCGTGCGACCCATGGGAGAAGTTCAGGCGCGCCACGTCCAGCCCGGCGCGCACAAGCTGGCGAAAGACCTCTTCGCTTGAGGACGACGGTCCAAGCGTCGCCACGATCTTGGCACTGCGACGCGGCGCATTCGTGAACCAGGCACCGTCGCCCGAGGGGGCAGAGGCCGCCATCACGCTATCCAAAGCTGCCTTTACGTCTGCGCTGCTCACGTTTGTTCCCTCATCCATACCCGTTCCCCTGACCTTGTCCTGACGAGCCATTCTACCCGGAACGGCAGGGACGCAAGCGGTTGCGACGGGCATGTGACGGCCAGGCTGCATCCGCAGGCGCATGGCTTGGAATGGGTCAGTAGTTGCCGCGAAAGCCGATGCCGCGTAATTGCAGGCGGGTGACCGTCAACTGAATGCCGTCGAGCGGAAAGGTAGTCCAGTGGCCAAGGCCTGCTGCCTCAATGGCTTTGAGCGCGTCCCCTTCGCTGCGCACGCGCATGCGGTGCACGTGTTCCATGGAGAACTGCTGCTGGCCGCCTGCTACGGGTTCAGCGTCGAGCCAGAGGCCGGGGCCAAGGCGGCGGAAGACGAAGTGTACTAAGGTTGTTTCCATTGCTTACTCGTTAGAAATTGCTTACTCGTTAGAAATAGTTAGACCCGGTAAATCTCAGGTATGAACGATGGCCGAGGCTGCGGAACTGCCTTCGCCGGTCGCCTGACGGAGACCTTCCGGCGTGCAGTATGCCCTCCACCACGTAGAGTTTGCCGGCGGGCCGGTAAACTCCGCTGGAACGCCCGGTGCCGGCAGGAAAACCGAAACATTCTGCTCTGCGGCAAGCGCGGTCAGGCGTTCCGGCGGCTCATACCAGGCGTGAAAGGCGAGATTGAAGCAGCCCCAGTGAATCGGCATGACTGCCTTCGCGCGCAGGTCGCGAGCGGCAAGCATGGCGTTGTCCGGGCCCAGGTGAATGTCGCTCCACAGCGGGTCAAAGGCACCAATCTCAAGCAGCGCTAAGTCGAATGGGCCGAAGTGTTCGCCAATCTCGGCAAAACCCTCCCAATAGCCGGAATCCGCGCCATGGTAGACGTGGTGACGATCGGTATGAAGCACGAAGGAAGACCAAAGCGTGCCGTATCTCTTGAAGGAACGGCCTGAGAAGTGGCGTGCGGGCAGGGCAGTCAAGGTCAGGGGAGTGGAACTGTTAGAAGGCACCGTAAACTCGTCCATCCAGTTCATTGGATGGATGTGGCCCTCGCCTACACCCCAGCGGGCTAGATGCTTTTCCACGCCGAGGGAACAAACGTACCGGGGCTTGCGTTCTTCCAGCTTGTGCAGAGCGTCTCTGTCCAGATGATCGTAATGATCGTGCGTGAGCAGCACCGCGTCGATGGGCGGCAGGTCTTCCATGCGCATGGGCGGTGGATAAAAGCGTTTGGGCCCGAACCACTGCACCATGGATGCGCGTTCGGAGAAGACCGGATCGATCAGGAGCGTGGTGCCGTCCATTTCGATCAGCAGCGACGAATGCCCGATCAAGGTGATGCGCAAACCAGACACGGGAGCGTTTCTGTACAACGAAACATCGGTGTGAAAGGGCCCGATTTGCCGCTTCGGCGTAGCCTCCGCCTTGTTCGTCAGCAGCTTTTTGAACATGGTCGGCAGGTGTTTGGTCGCACCCACTTCCGTCGGTACAGGATTCAGGTATCTGCCATTGCGGCAAACGGCTGCTTTCAGAAAACGCATCGGACCTCGCTTATGTGGATGCGTTCCCGGCGGAACGCGATGCGCTGGGAGTGGCCACAAATGGCGCAAAGAGTAATCTCGTAACACGCACGAACAGGGGCAAACACCAGCCATGGACTGGAAAGAAGGACTTAAACTCGCCTTGCAATCGCTATGGGCGAACAAGCTGCGCACGGTGCTCACGCTGCTGGGCGTGGTGATCGGCGTTGCCGCGGTGATTGCTGTGGTTACGCTGGTAAACGGTGCCAACATGTATGTCGCCACGAAGGTGAACAGCTACGGTGCCGATGTGCTCACCGTCTCCAAGCGCCCCGGCTTTATCGCGGACTATAACGAGTACCTCAAATACCAGAAACGCAAGAACATCGATCTGGATGAGTATCGCTCCCTGGAGCAGAACTGCAAGCATTGCGACGGCCTGGGGGCGCAGCAGACTTCCTCTCGCGGCAAAGTGGTTTTCGGTAAGCAGTCCAGCACAGACACGACCATTCGAGGCAATACATGGCTGATGCCGCAGTTGCAGAACCAGACCATCGTCGAGGGCCGCAGCTTCACCCCGTCCGACGACGAACACGCCAGCCACGTGGCCCTGATCGGTGCAGACATTCAGGAGAACCTGCTTGGCGGAGAAGACCCCATCGGGAAGGAGATTCGTGTCGATGGCGTGCCGTATACCATCATCGGTCTCGGCGAGAAGCAGGGCAAG
Source organism: uncultured Terriglobus sp. (assembly GCA_937859825.1). GTDB lineage: Bacteria > Acidobacteriota > Terriglobia > Terriglobales > Acidobacteriaceae > Terriglobus. The sequence goes on from CALMAP010000018.1 coordinate 7,420, forward strand.
ACGCTGGGCCAGAGCCAGGACAACTGGGTGACCGTTCCCCTGAATACTTTCCAAAAGACCTACGGCACGGCCAAGACCGTGACCATCTATGAGAAGGCTGGGGCAGGAAAGAGCGGGCTGGAAGACGCGCAGGACGAGACTCGCGTGCTGATGCGTGCCGCGCGCCACGATCGTCCGGGGCAGGAAGACAGTTTCACCATCGAGACCAGCGACACGTTCATTGGCCTGTGGAAGAGCATCAGCTCCGGCTTCGAAGCAGTCGCAGTCGCCATTGCCGCGATTTCTCTCGTCGTGGGCGGCATTGTGATTATGAACATCATGCTGGTCAGCGTGACGGAGCGGACGCGCGAGATCGGCATCCGCAAGTCACTCGGAGCGCGCCGCCGCGACATCCTGTTGCAGTTCCTGATGGAAAGCGCGGCCATGGCACTGGTAGGCGGCCTGATTGGCGTCGCGGTTGGCGGCATTACCGCGCAGGTGGTTACGGTGCTGCTCGGCTTTCCAAGTGCTTTCGCGGTGTGGAGCGCCGTCGCTGGCCTGCTGGTCGCTACCAGCACCGGCATCTTCTTCGGCGTGTATCCAGCGCGCAAGGCTGCTCTGCTCGATCCGATCGAGGCGCTAAGGGCGGATTGATGACCCATAGCCTTTTCATTTCGCCCCGGCGCGCCGGCATCACCCTGGCGGCTCTGTCATTTCGAACGGAGCGGAGCGCCGTTGACAGACCTGGTGTGTTGTTTGAGAAGCCACGGATTTTAAAGAGGACATGCTTGCAAGGGCACGGC
>CALMAP010000019.1 GCA_937859825.1 uncultured Terriglobus sp.
CTGGATGGCCATACCGGTGTAGTCATCGCTGGTGCGAAGCCGCTCCCGATATCCCGAGACGAGCGTGATTACCGTAACCGCGCCCACATTCATCGCGGCATACGCGGCCGTGTAGAAGCAAGCTGCGGCAATGCCGTCGTGCGGCAGTGCGGTAAACGCGACCAGGAGATAACCCGCATGGGCGATTGAGGAGTACGCAAGCATCCGTTTCACATCGCGTTGCAGGAGAGCTCCAAGGTTGCCGATCGTCATGGAGAGTGCCGCGATACCCCAGATCAGCAAAGACCATCGGGTCTGGTAAGTTGGGAAGCCACCGAAGAGAATCCGGAGCAGAACGGCAAAAGCGGCAGCCTTGGGAGCAGTGGACATCATGCCAACTACTGGCGCTGGAGCACCCTGGTAGACGTCCGGTGTCCAGACATGAAAGGGTGCTGCGGAGACTTTGAAACCGATGCCAATCACGATCATGGCGATGGCAAGCATTGCCAGCAGCGGAGTCGGTGTGGATGCCAGACCAGCGGTGACCTGCTGCAGATTTGTTGAGCCGGTTGCGCCGAAAGTGAGCGCAATTCCGTAGAGAAAGAACGCCGTCGCAAACGATCCAAGCAGGAAGTACTTGAGCGAGCTTTCGCTGGCAGCAGCCTGCCCTTTGCGAAACCCAGCCATGATGTAGGTCGATATGGACGAAATTTCCAGCCCGACAAATACCATCAAGAGCTCGGTAGAGCAGCTCATCAGCATCATGCCCACACTGCCGAAACAGACAAGCGCGTAATATTCCCCCGCGTTCGCGGAGTTTTCGTCGAAGTAGAAAAGTGAGACGAGCAGGGTGACCGCCACGATTGCCGCGATCAAAATCTGAAAGAAGATAGAGAACGAATCGACCTGGATGGTGCCTGCGAACGCCGAAACCACTCCGAACGAAAGCTGGTAGAAGCTAACCGCACCGGCTGCAATCATACCCAGAAAGGCAAACAAGCCGAGACCTTTGCGTGAGCCTCCGGCTGGCAGCACGGGCTCCAGCATCATGATCAGAACACCGCAGATCGTTAGAAGATACTCTGGAGCGAGTGCGATCACATTGGGAGACATACTGTTCATCAGCGCGCCTCTCCGATTTGCGGCAGTGACGCCACTTGAGCGGCAAGTGTGATGGGCTTATTCACGGACGAAACGCCTTCCCGATTCTGTTGCATGTGACTGTAAGTCTCAGTCGTGCTCTTACGAATGCTGTGGCCGGGCATGCTGGCTGTCTTGCCTGCATAGAGTGCGCCAAGCGGGTCGAGCGACTTCGTAAAGTAAGGTGACGCGATGCCCATGATGACAAACAGCGCCACCATCGGCCAGAGCGCAATTTGCTCACGCCCGGTCAGGTCCCATCCGTTGCGTTCCGCGGAGATGTTTCCCAAATCGGCATAGAACACACGCTGGATCATGGTCAGCAGATAAGCGGCGGAGAAGATCACACCGCTCGTGCCGATCACGGTCCAGAACATGGGATGCGCGGCCAATAGAGTCTGTGATGCTCCGCTAAGGATCAGGAACTCGCCAACGAAGCTGTTCAGCATGGGCAAACCGACATTGGAAAGCGCGGTGATAACGAAGAGTGTGACCATCCACGGCAGCTTACCGGCGAGGCCGCCAAGGTCGCGCATGTCATAGGTCCCGTAGCGTTCATAAAGCATGCCCATCAGCAGGAAGAGTGCGCCACCGGAAATGCCGTGGTTCAGGATCTGGTACATGCCGCCGTCCAGACCGTTCACGGTCAACGTGAAGATGCCAAGCACGCAGAAGGACAGGTGGCCCAAAGTCGAGTAGGAGGCGAGTCGCTTCAGATCGTCCTGCACCAGCGCCATGCATGCGCCGTACACAATGCCGATCGCGCCGAGCGCGATCAGCAGTGGAGCAGCGTAGTGTGTCTGGTCGGGAAAGATGGCAAACGAGAAACGCAGGATGGAGTACAGTCCCAGCTTGCCCGCAAGCACCATCACTGCAGCAGTCGGTGCCTCTGCAAATGCATCGACCATCCAGCCGTGCAGCGGGAACACAGGAACCTTTACGGCGAAGGCAACAAGGAATGCCAGCGAGCAAAGCCATAGAGCATGATTCGAACCCGGGATGGAGTGGGTCGCTGCCAGCGCGGCCAATGTGGGCAACTGAAAGCTGTGGGTTACCGTGTACAGCCAGAGCATGCCAACCAGCAGCAGGGCGGAGGGGATAAACGCGTACAGGAAGAATTTGGTTGCGGCGCGACGACGGTTCTCTGTGCGACCAAACGTGGCGATCAGGATCGCCATTGGCACGAGCGACATCTCCCAGAATGCGTAGTAAAGGAACAGATCCAGCGAGACGAATACGCCCAGCATTGCGACCTGTTGCAGCAGGAAAAGCGTATAGAACAGTTTGCGGCGTGAAGCGATTGCGTTCCATGAGGCGAGCACGCCAAGCGGTGCAAGGAAGCCGGAGAGCACGATCAGCCACATGGAAAGGCCGTCCACACCAAGGTGGTAGCGGATCACCGGTTGCGCGATCCATGGCACGTCGGTGACAAACCGAAACACCTGTGCGGAGCCGTAGACGGACGACACGTCCGTTCTGCCGAAGTTGTACGGCAGATGCAGCGTGAGGATAAACGTGAGTATTGTAACGAGCAGGGCTGCCCACTGCTGCACCCTGTTTTTGTCCGGCAACAGCGCGAGCAGAAGTGCCCCGGCCAACGGAGTGAAAACAATGAGCGACAGGATCGTGTGGTCGAAATTCATCCGTCTCTCCTAGCGGACCACGGAGTGTGCGGTGAGGACCGTGTAGGTCATGAGTAGAATCACGGCCGCCGCACCGGCCGCCAGCCAGCCAGCGTATGAGCGGATATTGCCAGATTGCATGCGGCGGGTAAACGAACTGGCCGCACGTGTCGCGAATGCGGCGATTGTGCCGGATCCGTTCACGAGTCCGGACTCGATGACAGGCGTGAGTACATACTTCGACCCAAGGACAACGGGTGTCACAAGTAGTTTTTGATAGAGCTCGTCCACGTAGTATTTGTGCGACACCAGACGATAGAGCGGATTGCCTGCTGCGATAGCACCGAATGTTCCAGGCTTTCTGCGATAGAACGTATCCGCTACGAACCAGCCCAGTGCAGCCACCAGCAGGCTTGTGATCGCCAGGCCAAACTCCAGTCTATGCGAAATCTGGTCTGCGTTCAGCACGTTGTGCGGTTCTGTGGAAAGAGCGAAGACCGGATCAAGAAAGTGCTCGAAGTGATTGCCGCCGCCAAATGCTGCTGGGATGCCTACCCATCCACCAATCAGTGAAAGAACCGCAAGTACAACCAGCGGGAAGAGCATCACCCAAGGCGATTCATGCACGCTGTGTGCATGTGCCTGGCCTTCGTCATGTTCGTTCTCGCCTGCGTGTACCTGGCCCAAATCGTGCTCGTCAAAGCGTTCCGCGCCATAAAAAGTCTTGTACCACAGACGGAACATATAGAAGGAGGTAAGCCCTGCGGTAAGCAGGCCGACCGCCCAGAGAACCATGCCCATGCCGTTGTGCGCGGTGAAGGTGCGATAAAGAATTTCGTCTTTCGAGAAGAAGCCGGCGAAGGGAACAATGCCTGCAATCGCCAAAACACTGGCCGTCATCGTGAGGTAAGTCACGGGGATGCGTTTCCGCAAACCGCCCATCCTACGCATATCCTGCTCGCCGGAAAGAGCGTGAATCACTGACCCAGCCGCAAGGAAGAGCAGTGCCTTAAAGAAGGCATGCGTCATCAGATGGAAGACCGCTGCGGAGTATGCCGCAACACCGCAGCCGAGGAACATGTAGCCGAGCTGCGAAATGGTGGAGTAAGCAAGCACCCGCTTGATGTCGTGCTGTACGGCACCGATCGTTGCTGCAGACAAGGCAGTTACCGCGCCGATCATCGCGACCACGCCCAGCGCAAAGGGAGACCGGTCAAACAGCGTGTGAGAGCGCGCAACCAGGTACACCCCTGCGGTGACCATGGTTGCGGCGTGGATCAGCGCACTGACCGGCGTCGGACCTTCCATGGCGTCCGGGAGCCAGACATACAGGGGTATCTGCGCGGACTTGCCAGCCGCGCCGACGACGAGCAGCAGCGCGATTGCCGTGAGAATGCCACCCTGCATACCCGGATGGAGGGAAATCTGTCCGAAGACGCGCGTGAAATCAAGCGTGCCGAACTGCCGGATGATTAGAAACATCGCGAGCAGAAAACCGAAGTCGCCGACACGGTTTACTACGAACGCTTTACGTCCAGCATTGTTTGCCGCAGGCTTTTGCCAGTAGAAGCCGATCAGCAGGTACGAGGCCAGGCCGACACCCTCCCATCCGACAAAGAGCAGGAGGAAGTTCGCGGAAAGGACCAGCACCAGCATGAAGAACATGAAGAGATTCAGGTAGGCGAAGAATCGCCAGTAACCTTCCTCGTGCGCCATGTAACCAATGGAATAGAGGTGAATCAGAAAGCCCACACCTGTGATGACCGAAAGCATGATCAGGGTGAGGTGGTCGACCGTGAACGCGAATCGAACGGTAAAGCCAGTGACCTCAATCCACGGACGGGATGCTGCCGTGACCGCAAGGGTGCCGGTATGCAGCATGTACTGCCAGAGCCACGCGACCAGCAACGCAGGGAGAGCCGTGAAGAGAAGTGCGATTCCTGCAACGCCCGCGCGCGGCAGCCTGCGACCGATTAGGCCGTTGCACAGAAAGCCTGCAAAAGGAAGCAGGGGAATGAACCAGAGCAGATGTTCAGGCATGAGTTTGGGTACGTCCTCGCAAGTGGCTCCCGCCTAGTTCTTCATCAGGTTGATTTGGTCTACGTCCAGCGTCTGCCTGGTACGGAAGACCGCGATAATGATCGCCAGTCCCACCGCCGCTTCCGCAGCAGCGACGACCATGACAAAAAATACGAAGATCTGGCCCTGTAGAGCGTGCCGCATGTGGGCAAAGGCCACGAAGGTGAGGTTCACGGCATTCAGCATTAGTTCGATCGACATGAAAACCGTGATGATGTTGCGCTTGATGAGAAAGGACG
>CALMAP010000020.1:0-7751 GCA_937859825.1 uncultured Terriglobus sp.
CCACGGTCGCAGACAATGCCGTGCGGGAAGAAGTGCGTCAGCAGGGACTTAAAGTCAAGTTCGACTACGCCGTAATTACCGCGGACGAAGTGAGCAAGGCGATCAGCCCGATCGATAGCGATCTTGAGAACTTCTTCAATAAGAATAAGGCGCGTTACGCGAACGCGATTCCGGAGCAGCGCAAGATCAGCTTTATCCCGGTCACAATGGCCAACCTGCCCGGCGGCAAGCCACAGGTCACCGATGCCGACCTGCAGGCCTATTACAACGCGCACAAGGCGGACTACCACGTCGATCAGCAGGTCAAGGTGCGCCACATTCTGGTGAAGGCCCCTGCCGGTGCCGACCCAAAGACCGATGCGGCAGCGAAAGCAAAAGCACAGGCTTTACTCAGTCAGATACGCGGGGGTTCGGACTTTGCCACCTTGGCGAAGGCAAACTCCGACGATCCTGGATCAAAGGACGCCGGTGGTGAACTCGGGTATGTGAAGCACAACCACCAGATGGTTCCTCCCTTTGAAAACGCCGCGATGGCGCTAAAGGCGGGACAAACGTCAGACCTTGTTCGCACCGACTTTGGATACCACATCATTCAGGCCGAGGCTCGAGACGAGGCGCATGACAAGCCGTTGAGCGAAGTTGCCATTGAGATTCGCCCCATCCTCGAGCAGCAGAAGGCCTCTTCCTCGCTTCAGAGCTTTGCCGGGCAGGTTGCCGCGGAAGCGGGCAAATCAGGTATGGACAAGGCTGCGGCCGCTCACCAGTTGCGTGTGGTCACCACCGGCATGATCGGCTCGACAGGGCCGATAGCGGACCTGCAGGAAGGCACGCAGGTGCTGCAGGGTGCATTTGCTGCGAAAAAGGGAGATGCCCCCAAGGTCGCACCTGCGGGTCCGGGCGAAATGGTGGTCTACCAGACAATCGATCTACAGCCTGCACATGCTCCGTCCTTTGCGGAGTGGAAGGGTCATGTTGCGGAGGACTACAAGGCGGAGCAGGTTCCGCAGCTGGTGCAGGCAAAGCTGAACAAGCTGGCGGCGCGCGCACATGAGTTGAACGACTTGCGCAAAGCTGCGGGGGAGTTGAGCGTCCCTGTGAAGACCAGCGATTCTGTTGGCCGCGACGCCAATGTACCTGAGGTCGGTCAGATGAGTGGCCCAGCCAGCGCTGCGTTTGACTTGCCCAAGGGCGGCATTACTGGCGGCCTGAACGGCGGAAGCTCAGGCACTGTGCTGCAGGTCCTGGAAAAGCAGGAGCCCTCACCCGAAGAGATCGGGAAAGACTTCGCTACCCGCCGTTCTGCGCTTGTGGAGCGCAAACGCGCCGAGTTGTTCGGTGTCTACATGGGAACGCTGCTCGAGACCTACAAGAAGAAGGGCGCGATCCATGTGTACGAGAAGCCGAAGCAGCCGGGCCTTCCGCTCGGTATGTAGCTCTCGTCTCCACGTAACCCAATGGGCCGGGGCACATTGCTCCGGCCCTTTTGCATGCTAACGATCGCGGCATCCCGCTCCATTTCCCGTTGTTTTCGCATCGTATGGCTGACATGGTTTCCGAACGGCTTTCCGGCGTACTGCTGCACGTAACCTCGCTGCCCTCATATGGTGGAGTGGGCGATTTCGGGCCTGCGGCCTACGCGTTTGTCGACTGGCTTGTTTCTGCCAAGCAGCGCGTGTGGCAGGTCTTACCGCTGAATCCCACCGGCTACGGTAATTCACCCTATTCCGCAATCTCGGCCTTTGCAGGCAGCCCACTTCTGGTCTCACTTGAGCTTCTCCAACAAGACGGCTGGTTGCAGGAAGGCGATGTGTCCGGGCTGTCCGGCCCGCACGGTAATGTGGATTTCGGCCGTGTGAGCGAGACCAAGCTGCCTTTGGTTGAAAAAGCTGCGGAGCGTTTTCTTGGAAGCGCGGATGGCATTCTGCGTGAGCGCTACGGGACTTTTTGTGACACCAACAACAGCTGGCTGCTCGATTACGCACGCTTTGTCGTTCTACGTCGTGAACATGGATACCGGCACTGGAACGAGTGGCCTGAGGCTCTGGCCGCGTATGACGCGGATGCGCTGAATGCCTGGGACACAGAACATGTGCATGACCTGCAGGTGGTCTATGCAGTGCAGTTTCTGTTTCAGGAACAGTGGGCGGCGCTTCGCAGCTACTGTACGCAGCATGACGTCAGGCTCATGGGAGACATGGCGATCTTCGTCTCTTACGACTCTGCAGACGTTTGGGCGAACCGCGACCTATTCGAACTGGACGAGACTGGCGTTCCGACAGCAGTGTCGGGAGTGCCCCCTGATTATTTTTCCGCGACGGGGCAGCGTTGGGGCAATCCGCTCTACCGCTGGCGTTATCTGGAGCAGCACGGCTTTGACTGGTGGGTACAACGCGTCAAACGCCAGCTTGAACTCTATGACCTGCTTCGGCTCGACCATTTCCGCGGCTTCGAGGCGTACTGGCGAATCCCGGCTACAGAGGAGACAGCGCTGAATGGCGAGTGGGTCGAAGCGCCGGGACATGCGCTGTTCGATCGACTCAAGGCTGCGCTCGGCGGTTCGCTGCCCTTCATCGCAGAAGACCTTGGCGTTATTACCGACAAGGTGGAAAAGCTGCGCACCGACTTCGACATGCCCGGCATGCGCGTATTGCAGTTTGGCTTTGCGGGAAGGGGAGCGCACCTGCACCTGCCCCACAAGTATGTGCCGAACATGGTTGTGTACACGGGGACCCACGACAACAACACCACACTAGGCTGGTGGCTCGAGGCGCCACAGACCGACCGTAACAATCTGCAGACTTATCTTGGGCCGCTGGCGCACGACAATGACGTCGTTTGGGCCATGATCCGTGCGGCAGAGCGCTCGGTTGCCGCGATCTGCCTTTTGCCTCTGCAGGACTTGCTGCACCTTGGTGCGGAAGGTCGAATGAACACGCCTTCCGTACCGGAAAACAATTGGGCATGGCGGTTTGCTCCTGAGGCATTGCACCCGGACATTGCCCTTCAGTTGCGTCACATTACGGAGCAGACGGACCGCGACGCCTATGTCCCGGATGAGGTGGAAGCGCAGGTCGTTCCCCGTCCCAGTGAAGCAATGGAAAGCCAGGAGCCTGCCGCGAACTCTCCCGCACCTGACCAGGCGTAAGCCGGCTTCCGGTACACTCGGGAAAGAGGAGTTCCCACATGCCACTGTCCGGCGAAGCTATCCGCGCCATGAATTACGTCGACGATATCTCAGTGACGCTGCGCCGCATTTTGGCAACGTTGCCCGCGCTTACCCCCGAGGAGCGCGACCGGGTTGTGGCACACGTGCGCCAGGCCGATCCGAGTTACAGTTCGGTGCTGCAGGCGCTTGAAGCGGAAGTTGAGAAGGCCTGACTTGCTGCTGACCGAACGTAGCTGCCTCCGTCACTCGTAATGAAACTTGCGATCATTGGTGCGGGTGCTGCTGGCCGTTTGCTTGCAGCACAGGCGATAGAAGCAGGGCACGATGTCGTTCTGGAAGATGTGCTGCCTTCAAAGCTTAGAAGCGCTCTTGCCAAAATTCCCACAACAGGCAAGCCGGGAAAGTTGACGTTTGCTGACACGGTCGCAGATGCTGTTCGCGAAGCTGACCTTGTGGTGGACTTTGTTCCGGACGAGCTCGAATCCAAATTAGAAATCGTGAGCATGGTGGACCGCATGGCACCGCCGCATACGATTCTCTGCATACCCACCACGGCACTGAGTGTGAGTGATCTCGCCTCCTGCACCTATCGGGCCGAGCGTTGCATCGGTGTGCAGATGGAGAGATCGGATTTGAAGCTCATCTCTGGAGGGCTCACCTCTGAAACGACCGTACAGGTCTGTAGCGGGTTCTGGCGCTCAATCGGCTATGCACCGCAGGTGCTCGTCGATATTACAGAGACCGTCCACTAAATCAAGCACAGCTCAGAATCGCGACTCAGGTCGTTCGGTCGGAGCAAGATGGCTCTTATCGAGCGGCTGGCGAGGCACTTTGGCTGTCTCTCTAAGGGGAAGCACGACGGGTGGCGCCTGCACCGGTTGCTGGTCCGTTGCGATCAGCAGGTTGCTTACAGGATCGGGCAGTTCGTCATTTGCGCTGTGCAGCAGCAACGCAAGCTGCCAAAGCTGTGTGTTGCTCAGGGTGTGATTGTATGCGGGCATGCCTGAACGACGGATTCCAAATGCCGTGGGCCAGAACAGTTCTCCCACTGCTTTCGCTGAAGTCTCGCGTCGGTCTCTTCCAAAGAACTGCGGCGCATGTGGTAGCATCTGCCTTCCTACCGCAGCCTCGCGACCAGGCACCCCGTGACATACAGCGCACTGGTTACGATAGATGTGAGCCGCAGCTTCAAAGACTTCTTCACTTGCGGGAAAGGGCGGCAGCTTCGCTTCCGAACTCATCCGGCGACGTACCGAGACAGTCTCTGCAAGATGCTCCCAGAGCGCCGGCTTGTCTGACACCGCCACTGGCGATTTACCGAAATAAAAGTACGCGACTGCAGCGGCAGCGCTAAGACAGACACCGAGAAACACGCCGAGCAGCAGGCGACCGAAACCGGAAGCTCCGCCAGAGCGCCTGCCGCCCTTGGCCGTTTTGCGCTGAGCCGGACGGCCGCCCGTAAAAGCATTCGAAGACTTGGGCATATTTGCTGAAGCGGCAGGTGTTCTAATGGAAGCAGCGGCCGGACCTGTCTTGAACGTAGCAGTGCCGCACGTTTCTGAGGAGTGTTGGTTGATGTTCCGTTTCACCGTACCGGCAGTGCGCACGCTTCGCGCGGCCGCAGTTCTCGTAGCATGCGCGCCCCTGTTGGCCGCCCAGACCACATCATCGTCGACGGCCACCGCTGAGGCACAGAGCGCGTCACAGGCTGCCCCGGCTACACCTGCTCAAACTCCAGCGCCTGCACCGCGCGTTCGCCGGGTAAATTCCAATCGCCAGGCCCGCATCGCACGCAACATTCAGGACGCTTACTCGCATAAGTGGGAGGCCGCTGGCGGGGGCGGCTATTTGCGCTTTCACCCGGGCGACCAGTTGCTTCACATTAATGAGGTCAACTTTTTCGGTAGCGCCATGCGCTCGCTTGGCCCGCAGTGGGGAATTGTGGCGGATGTTCGCGGGAACTACGGTAACGCCAAGATCCCCAACCTGCTGGCTCAAAACTCCATCTTTCGTCCGCAGATCAGCCATTACAACTTCATGGCCGGTGTGCAGTATCGCCTGATCGGCGTGGAAAAATATTCTGTCAGCCTGGCGGGGCAGGGCGGCGTCACAATGAGCAAGTTCGGTGGCGATGCGAAGGGCCTGCCATCACAGACGATCGGGCTCTGGAAAGACTCCAACTACAATCCGACCTTTAGCGCAAGCGTCGATTTGGACTACAACATCTACAACAATCTCGCGGCACGCATTCAGCCGACGTACGTTGCGACAACTTTCGGCAGTTCGGTCCAGAACAGCCTGGGTGTAAATGTCGGCGTCGTCTACCGGTTCGGACGCCGTTAAGTTGCGCGTTCTCTGTCTTGATGGAGGACGCGCCCCTATCGATTCCGGCGTGAGACATCTTCAGAAAAAGCGCGTCTAATTGAGTTAGGGGAGAGATGTGTCCGGTCGTCTCCCCGGGAGACTCCTGCCATGTTTCGTCGTTTGGCCCTTGTTGCCACACTGTCGCTTTCGGCCGCTGCGTTCTCTGCTGCGCAGAGCACGCCGGTACCCACCTCGCCCACCAGCACCACAGGCACGGGAGGTACGACGAACGATCCTGTGAAAGTGCCGAACAGCGGTCCGACAAACGGTCCTCCGCCATCCGCGACTCCTGCCGATCTTGAAAAAGCTCGAGAAGACGCGAAGAAAAACAATAACGAGCCCGTGCCCGATCCAGGGGACGACCTTCGCAAGAACATTAAGAAAGGCTCTCCGGACGACGTAAGCGCGGCAGGTACCCGCGATATCGGTGGCCGCGGCCTGGGTAACTGGTTTTCAACGGACTGGGAAGTTCGCAACGGCAAGGGCTATGCCATGGAGGTAGAGCGCTCGTCGAAGCTGATCACGGACCCGGTGATAGTGGAATACATTAATCGTGTGGGCCAGAACATCGTGAAGAATTCCGATGCCAAGGTGCCATTCACGATTAAAGTAATCGACTCGGACGAGATCAATGCCATGGCGCTGCCGGGCGGCTACTTCTACGTGAACAGCGGTCTGATTCTAGCGGCGGACAATGAGAGCGAACTGGCCGGCGTGATGGCGCATGAAATCGCACATGTGGCCGCGCACCACGCTGCACGCGAGAACACGCGCCTTCAGTACATGCAGCTAAGCACCGTGCCTCTGATCTTCATGGGCGGCTACACGGCGTACGGTATTTATGAGGCGTCACAACTCGCAATACCACTCAGCTTCTTGAAGTTTTCTCGCGAGTTTGAAGCTCAGGCTGACTGGCTGGGCGTGCAGTACTCCTATCGCTCGGGCTACGACCCGCAGGGTCTAGTAACGATGTTTGAGAAGCTGCAGGCTTTGGAAAAGCGAAAGCCTGGAGTACTGTCGAAGGCGTTCTCCGACCATCCGCAGACACCTGATCGCATCGCCAAGTCTGAGGAAGAGATCGCGACCATTCTTCCGGCTCGCCCTGACTATCTTGTTACTACTTCGGAATTCGATGATGTGAAGACGAGGCTGGCGCGCATCCAGAACAAGCGCAAGATCGATGGAAAGACCGATCCGGGCAAGCCGACATTGCGGCGTACCAGCGCCAGCAATAACGATCCGAGCAGCACAGGATCGCCGCAGGACAAGAGCGGAGACGACCGGCCAACACTCGGAAGGCGCGACTAAGTCAATCCTCTGACAGCAGGAAAAGAAGGGTCCGCATTTACGCGGACCCTTCTTCTTGGCTTGAAGCACAACCGTCTAAACTAAGACTATGGCTTTAACAGAGAGATACACTGACGAGCACGCAGCCGCAGGTCTGGATTTCGACTTTCCTCCTATTGAAACGTGGCCGAACCACTTTCGTGCGTACGAGATTCTGATTGACGATCCGGAGTTCACCTCCGTATGCCCGAAGACGGGCCTGCCGGATTTCGGGAAAATCGAGATCCGCTACATGCCGAAGGAACGCTGCCTCGAGCTGAAGTCTCTAAAGGAATACCTGTTCTGCTATCGCAATCTGGGGATCTTTCAGGAGAACATCTGCAACCGCATTCTTGACGATGTTGTGAAGGCGACCGACCCGGTCTGGTGCGAAGTTAAGGGAGATTTCCGTCCACGAGGCGGCATCTCTACTGTAGTCTGGGCCACCTACCCTCGTCCTGAAAGCCAAAAAGAGGCGCCTCCTCGAAGAGCCTAAGACCAGTAGCAGTATGCCTTACTCTTGAGGGTACCGGGGGTACTCGCTTGGAACGCGGCACAACGCAGAGCAAATCAAAGACCGTAGCAGACGCGAAAGCGGCAACCGTTGCGCTCGTTCTGCTTACTGGGCTGAACCTGGTCAACTACATGGACCGGTATGTTCTGCCCGGCGTGCAGGAGATGGTAAAGCAGGACTTCCACGTCTCCGATGAGCAACTTGGCTCACTTGCAACGTGGTTCTTTCTTACCTACATCATTGCCGCGCCACTCACTGGCTGGCTCGGCGACCACCTGCCGCGCAAGCCGCTCATCGTGATTGGTGCCGTGTTCTGGAGCGGCGTCAACCTGTTCACGGCCATGGTCCCCAGCTTCGACTCGTTGCTGGTAAGGCACGCAG
>CALMAP010000020.1:7761-13452 GCA_937859825.1 uncultured Terriglobus sp.
GGGTATTGGTGAGGCGAGCTTCGGCATCTTCGGTCCTGCCGTACTCGCGGACTTCTATCCACCTGAGAAGCGTAACCGGGCGCTCACCATCTTCAATGTGGCCATCCCGGTTGGCGCGGCAATCGGCTACGCAGCCGGGGCTGCAATCGGCCAGGCACATGGATGGCGCAGCGCTTTCTACGTCTCTGCGGTTCCTGGATTGCTGCTGGCGCTGGCCATCCTGTTGTTCATGCGTGAGCCACAACGTGGTTCCGCAGACAGTGAAGAAGAACGGCTGCAGGGTCAGAAGGGCCAGCGCTATCTTGGCCTTCTGAAGAATCCTGGCTACATGATGGCGACGCTTGGATATGCCATGTCCACCTTCACCATTGGCGGCATCTCCACATGGATTCCCACGTTTGTGCAGCGGCAGGCAGGGCAGAGCGCCTCGCAGGCCGGCTTTGCCATCGGCGCGATTACGGCTGTAACAGGATTACTTGGTACGGCTGCGGGAGGTTGGCTTGCGCAGCGCTGGTTGCGCCGTGACCATCGCGCCCTGTATTGGGTGAGTGCCCTGGCGCCTGCGCTCTGCATTCCATTCGCGCTGTGGTGCTTCTTCGGTCCGGCAAAGACCATGCTTGCCGCGCTTGCGCTGGCACAGTTCACCTTGTTTCTTGGAAGCGGGCCAGTGAACGCAGCGATCGTCAACTCCGTTAATGCGCAAGTGCGAGCAACCGCGCTTGCTGGTCAGCTCTTTTTGATTCACCTGCTCGGCGACGTTCCTTCGCCGCGCATCATTGGCTTCATCTCAGACCGCAGCAACCTGCGTTGGGGACTTGGAATTACAGTGATCGCTCTTGTGCTTTCCTGCGTCTTTCAGATCCTCGGTTCGCGATACGCCCCAAAGGAGAGCGGCATGGAGACCGTGCATGCGTAAGATCTGAACATTGCAGATGGCTAAAGCCACCGCTTTGCACGGAAGTAGAGGAAGGGTCCGAGCGATGATGCAAGCATCAACGCTAGCGCATAAAAATATCCGTAACGCCAGTGCAATTCGGGCAGGTGTTCAAAGTTCATCCCGTAGATCGATCCGACCAGCGTTGGTGGCAGGAAGACTACAGCGGCAACACTAAGCGACTTCATAATGGCGTTTTGTTGGATGGAAATAAGCCCGAGGTTCGAGTCGAGCAGAAACTGTATCTGGGTCTGTAGAAAATTGTCGTGTTCCAACAAGGACTGAACGTCGCGGCTAAGGGTCTTCAAGCGGGTCCGCACCTCTTCCGATTCTGCGCGGTTCATGCCAAGGAAGGGGACTGCCCGCTTCACGCTGTGCAGGCTTTCTCTCACACGTGAAGTGAGATCGCCATTTTCCCCGATCTTTTTCAGAACGCGACCCAGGTCCGCGGCGGCGATCGTCTTCATCGACCCGGCATTTTGAGAGAAAATTTCCAGCGAAATCGGGTCGAGCTTCTCCCCGATTTCTTCGAGAATGTCTGCCGCGCGATCGACGATCGTCTCAAGTAAACAGAGCATCGCCGAACTGGGAGAGTTGAAGACAGAGTTCTCCTTACGTGCCCGGCTCACAAATTGACGGAAAGACTTTGGCTCGTCGTAGCGGATGGTAAGAAATACGCTTCCCGTAATCACCAGGGTGATCGAGACAAGCCTTGGCTGCAAGGCAGTGTCCCGCTGCACGACCCTGACGGTCACAAACGTAGCCTCGCGTTCCCGGTACAGCGCGCTGCTGCTTTCCACTTCGCGCATTTCCTCGCGGGTAGGCACTTCGATTCCGAGGTGCTGTTCGACGCGCTGCTCTTCCTCACGCGATGGCTGGTACAGATCCATCCAGAACGCACCTTCGCAGTCCCCAGGCTGGTTCGGAACAAGGTGGCCATTGTCGCGTCGATACACCGTAAGCATGTGCGCTAATCATAACGGGGACTGTGGACTGCCGAGCGGCAGACCCATAACGCTTTGACATGAAAGCGATGTGCAATTAGCCTAGGAAATGGCCGTTAAGTCACCATGCTCATCGCGTCCCCGTCGTCCAGTGGCCCAGGACACCGCCCTTTCACGGCGGTAACACGGGTTCGAATCCCGTCGGGGACGCCAATAGAATCAGCAGTCGTCTCGGCAAGGCTGATCGCATGTGCAAACAAAGATTGAACGCTCAGCGTTGAATCGGCCGGCCAGAGTGGGCGGATAGCTCAGTTGGTTAGAGCGCCTGCCTTACAAGCAGGATGTCGGGGGTTCGAGTCCCTCTCTGCCCACCACTCTTTACCCAAGGCTCTATTGGTTCTCAGGGGCGCAGGGTGTTCCCGTCAGAATTGGAAGTAGAGGAACGAGCTCGCCCCATCAAGGCAGGCCAGGCAAGCAAAGAAGAGCAGCCCAAGAACTGCTGCCCATACTGCGTTTGGTTTCCAATCCAGGCGAGTGAACGTGCCGGCATCCTTCGCACGGTAGGGCTGCTCATGCAAAATTTCCTGTGTATTTGGCAACACCCATGCTGCCGCCAGCAGCAGTATTGCTGTGATGAGGCTGGCAGGGTTCGAGAGAGGGCCTAGACCGGACCTTCCGATTAATCCATTGAGATAGTGCCACGCTCCACCTATCGAATCTGCACGAAAGAACACCAATGCAATGCTCACTTGAAGCAGAACACCTGTCCGCATCAACACCAGCCCTATAGGCCCTGCTTGTGAAGTGCTCTCACTTGCTCTTCTACTTGCAGCAAAGTGTTTCCATGCCTGGTGCGCGCTCAGATACAGTCCATGCAGTCCGCCAAAGACCAGGAACTTTACTCCTGCACCGTGCCAGAATCCGGTGAGTAGCATGGTTGCCATGAGTGGTAGGAGCGCCATGGAGGCAAAACCTTCAGGAGTCTGAAGGACCTTCCTTGATACCTTCTTGCCTGACTTTACCCGATAACGTTGTATCGCGATTAGCATCGGGTTGTACAGGTAAAGGGTGATGTAGCGTGTCAACGTCATGTGCCATCGCTGCCAGTATTCCGTGACACTTGTTGATTTCCAGGGAGAATCAAAGTTCGAGGGGAACCGGATTCCAAAGCACCTTGCAATGCCAATCGCCATGTCGGAGTAGCCAGAAAAGTCAAAATAAAGCTGCATGCAATAGATAAGGAGCCCAGACCATAAATTCCATAAGCCATTTGGAGCAGCGAAGGCGAACGCGGAATCTGCGGCTGGGGCAAGCTTGTCTGCAATCAATACCTTTTTAGCCAGGCCGAAAATGAACAGACTAAGGCCAACGGACATGTCTTGGCTTCGTAACTGAAATCGCCTCTCCGGCGCGTGCGTTGCATCCAGGCAATCCTGAAACTGAGGCATCATTTCGCGGTGATGCAGCAGCGGACCTGCGATCAGGTGTGGGAAGAAAGTTACAAAAACAAAATAGCCCAGGAAGCCTTCTTCGTTTGCCTGCCCTTGGGCCAGATCAATCAGATAAGCAATTTGAGTGAACGTAAAAAACGATATGCCCAGAGGCAGAAGAATCGAATAGGAACCTTCGAATCCCTCTCTCTGCCCAAAGCTGGTTTCAGATAGAAAGCCGAGCAATTGAAAGAGATACTTGAAGTAGAAAATAGCCAGGAGATTTAAAGCAACTCCACTGTATAGGTATCGTGTTCTCGCTGCAGAGCCCGGTGCTGATCTGACTATCAAACGGCTCAAAGCAAAATTTATAAGAACGGATCCGACCAGCAGGATCACAAACTTCCGATTCCACGCGGCATAGAAAAAAAGCGATACCAAAACGAGCCAGGAGAGCACCGTCCTGCGCCCGAAGTGTCCAGCAATCTGAAAACCAAACAGTGAAACAGGAAAAAACACAAACAGGAAGGGAAGTGAATTAAAAAGCATGTCATTGCACGAGCGCTGAAGCTTGTTCTCTCGGACTGCGGGATGAATTCTGTAGAGCGTTCAAGGAGGTAAGCGTCACTTGCCTTTGCGGCTTGGTACTCGCAATCGCTGAAGTCACCTGCTCCGCAATAACTCGCGACAGAATCCGGCTGCCATCCGCTGTGAAGTGCCGCTCATCATTGAAATAGCGAATCGGCAAGGATTCCAGCCGATTGCTTGTAAGTCCTGCAAACTCCTCCTGATAATGGCTCAAATTCCGGTCACAATTCGGTATGGGTGCCACATTTACGAGCACCGTGCCAGAACGGAATAAACTGCGGTATGTCTCTGCGACCTGGCGGTCCGCACCTTGCGCTAGAGGTGATGCGGAGGCGAACGATTCACACGAATGCCGGGCTGCCACTGGTGGCGTAAAGAAGCCATTGCGCACCATCGCCCGGTCAGTCTCGAAGGATACACCGGTTGCGCGATGGACTGCCTGTCGTATGGCGTACCAGGCTCCAAACCCGGCAACATATCCTGCAAACGCGAACGCTTGCTGAGGATGGTGCAAAAAAAATATTGCGGATTGCTTTAGAGGCGTATGCCGCAACAACTCCAACAGGCCCTCGGGGTAAACGGTGTTTTCCCAAATGGTGGATGTTTTTTGAAAACCTTCTGGACTTAGCTGCACCACGAGTACCTCTGGGTGAGGATTACGGGTCAGATAGCTATTCAGGGAGAGTTGGCCTGTGACGCTTAGAACCGCGTTCGTCACGGAGATGTTGCAAGTCGGCAGGCCTGTTTCCTGTTGTACGAGTACCGGATCGATTCCGGTCATAGCAGTGGAATCACCAAAGATCAATACTTTGCAATCGCGGTTACGCTGATCAAACACGGCGTCATTTGCCTGGACCCAGGCACTTGCACCGTGATGCAGAAAAAAATCAGACTTCCCCGCCAGGATGAGAAGCGGTGTCAACACAAGCGGCAATGCCAACAAGAACCAGAGATACCACGCGGCGCTGGCGCCGTGGCGTTCGACTCGCTTCAAGGATGGACGCGAAAAGCTGCCGTAGTCTGTTTCATTTTTCATCAGGCAGGTTTCGACGGTTCAACATGATGAGACGCAGGATCACACGCGCAGGAGTACACGCTTTCTCAAACGGAGTTCTACCGTAAAAAGACACTTAGTTCATTCGCGGCTGCTCTCAAGTGCGGGAGAAACTGAGTCTGCATGTCCAGTAGGGGCATGCGTTGCGCATTCCCGCTCAGATTGACGGTGGCGATGACCTTGCCGCTAGGCGCGTATACCGGAACCGCGAGGGAGCGTAGGCCGATCTCATATTCCTGGTCGCAAGCCGCAAAACCATTGCGGCGCACGTTACGCAGCATAGACCTGAGTTTGTCTACGGAGTTGACGGTTTTTGGCGTGTAGTCCTTGAGCACGACGCGGGAAAGATATCGCTCAACTTCATCGGGGGGCTGGGAAGCGATAAGGACCCGCCCCATGGACGTGCAAAAAGCTGGTAGCCGACTGCCTACGTGCAGGTCGACACTCATTACGCGATGCACCTGGGAACGCGCGATGTATACAATTTCGTCGCCATCAAGGGTCGCTACGGAAAAGCTCTCGTTCAATTTCTCGCTCATCCGCTGCAGAATGGGTTGTGCCGCACTTGAGAGCGTATTGCTGACCGTATACGTGTGGCTCAATGTCAACATCTTGGGGCGGAGAGAATAACGCTGGCCATCCTCCGCGCCGGCATAGCCTAGTTTCGACAGGGTGTACAGGCAGCGGCGTACGGCCGCACGGCTGAGCCCGGTTTTGTTGCTCAATTGCGAGATCGTCATT
>CALMAP010000020.1:13462-15728 GCA_937859825.1 uncultured Terriglobus sp.
CGCGAAGGCTTCAAGAACCGCCAGACCGCGCGCAAGCGACGTCATGAAATTTGGATCACCCGTGTACTGCTCCAGGTGTGCTGCCGTTTTCGCCGGCAAATGACTTGTGGCTGCGCTGCTTTCAATCTGCATGGATTCACTCGCACCGGCTGCAAACACGATAACGATATCGCGTGCTACATGACTGGCCGGATCAGCCGCTGTGCGACTACCGAACATTCTCTCGATTACCGCACCTTCAGAATAGGCCATTCCCCTCGCTTGAGCTAGCCTATGCCTAAGGAACCAGCGGATGTATTGAGCGCATGAAGCACATCTTCCGGTTCAGGCCTGACTCGGAAATCTGCATGGGCTTCGCTGTAGACGATCTGGTTCGATTGGCTGATTACGAAAGTAGCTGGCAAAGGAAGACGCCATACGTGGGTGTCGTCCGCAGCCATTACATTGCGGCCACCGTTGAGGAACGGTATGTTCACCAGAATGGAGCGGTAATAACGCTGTGCATCCGGAGTAAGATCGTAAGCGATGCCGAACTGTTCTGCCACGCCACTGTTTGCATCATGCAAAAGAGGATAGGGAATGTGGTGCTGCATCGCGGCGAACTCGCTTTGTCGCAGTGTCTCCGGCGAGAGGCCAACCAGAAGGGCACCACGCTGGCGAACCTGTGCGTAGAGATCGCGCCACGTTTCCAACTCGGTGACGCAGTAGGGATCCCATCTGCCGCGAAAAAAACTGACGATCAATGGCCCCAATGCCAGCAGATCGGCGGAGCGGACGCGCTGGCCGGTAACGGCATCGGGCAGGTCAAATGCAGGAGCTTGACTGCCAACTGGCAACACGCGATCTTCGATGCCTGTGTGTAACAGGTCTTCCAACAGCTTTTCTGAAAGCGCAAGGCGTTCCGGTTGCACCAGCTTGCGCGTGCTCTGCGTAATTTGATCCAGCCTCGCCTGCAGTGACATCCGCTAACGACCGAACTTACCCATGCCACCCATCTGTGCCATGAGCCTGCGCTGCATTTTGCCTCCGCCAGAACCCAGGCCCTTGAACATCTTGCGCATCTGACCGTACTGCTTCAGCAATTGGTTTACGTCCTGCACGGTGGTGCCGGAGCCCGCGGCGATGCGGCGCCTGCGCGAGCCTGAGATGATCTCGTGGTTGAGCCGCTCCTGTTTCGTCATGGAGTTAATCATGGCTTCCACACGGGTGAATTGACTCTCATCCACGTTTTCCGCCGCCTGCTGCAGGCCTTGAAAGGGGCCTACACTTGGCAGCATCTTCAAGATGGACTGCATGGATCCAAGTTTCTTGATCTGGCGAAGCTGATCGCGAAAGTCCTCTAAGGAAAAGCCGTCGCCAGTGAGCGCTTTTTTTGCGAACTCTTCGGCCTTGCCTCGGTCCAGCTTTTCTTCCGCTCGCTCCAGCAGGGTTGCGATATCCCCCATGCCCATGATTCGCGAGACGATACGGTCGGGGTGAAAAGGCTCGAAGGCGTCTGGTTTTTCCCCGGTGCCCAGAAACTTTACAGGCGCGCCCGTCACGTTGCGAATAGAGAGTGCCGCACCGCCGCGTGCGTCACCGTCCATCTTGGTGAGCACAACACCGGTCAAGCCAAGCTGCTTGTGGAAAGCGTCTGCAGAGTTGACGGCGTCCTGCCCGGTCATGGCATCCGCTACGAAGAGGATCTCGGAGGGGTTGAGCAGGTCCTTGAGCCGGGACATCTCTTCCATGAGTGCCGTGTCGATGCCGAGCCGGCCAGCGGTGTCCACAATCAAAACATCGTTGCCGAAGTTTGCGGCTTCACGCTTTGCTTCACGGGCAAGGCGCTCCACCAAAGGCGTCCCTGCTTCTTCTTCGTTGATTTTGCCGATGTAAATCTGTGCACCAACGGACTTCGCGACAATCGCAAGCTGTTCCCGCGCGGCGGGCCGGTACACATCTACGGAGACAAGCATCGGGCGATGGCCGCCCTTCTTTAACCAGCCTGCGAGCTTGCCGCTGGTGGTCGTCTTGCCGGACCCCTGCAGGCCCGCCATCAGGATCACGGTCGGTGGCTGGGAAGAAAATTTGAAACGTGCCGTATCTGTGCCAAGTACCTCAATCAACTCGTCATGGACGATCTTGATGACCTGTTCCGTCGGTGAGAGTGCCGTGGCGACGCTGGTGCCCAGCGCCTTCTCCCGAACATCGTCGATAAGGTTCTTTACGACGTTCAGATTAACGTCGGACTCGAGAAGAGCAAGGCGAATTTCGCGCAGCGCCTCAC
>CALMAP010000020.1:15738-16487 GCA_937859825.1 uncultured Terriglobus sp.
CTCACCTATGTTCTCTTCGGTTATGGTGCCCTGGCCGCGCAGGTGCTTGAAGGCGCGCTGCAACTTTTCCTGTAGGTTTTCAAACATAAGCGAGCTTTAGTCTATCAATGCAGATGGAGGCATTACGACCATGCACGAAGAAGTTGAGCCATGGCTGACCGGGACGCACACTGACCGACATCCTGTGCTCAGAGCGGTGGTGCACGCGCTGGAACTGGCAGACCGCGACGTGAGGCGCTGGGCCTTCTCTCTCACAGAAGACCAGCTCGGTGCTCGCCCCTATGGTTTACCTTCCGTGGCGTTTCAGGTGCGCCATGTCGCACGCAGCATGGACCGCCTGCTGACGTATGCAGAAGGGCATGCCTTAAACGAGTCGCAGTTGAGCGCGCTGGCTGAGGAGGCAGAAGTTGCGGTTGATGCATCTGTCCTTCGAGCAGAGTTCGATCATGCAATGAAACGCGCTACAGAACGTGTTTGTTGCTTCACGCCTGAGGAGTTTCAGGAGCATCGTGGAGTGGGCCGCGCTGGAATGCCGAGCACAGTGGCAGGCCTCCTGATTCATATTGCGGAGCACACCCAGAGACATGTTGGGCAGGCAATCACAACGGCCAAACTTGTTGCGGCATTGCATGACACTGAGCAAAGCTGACTCCGCTAAGATCGAAGCAAATGCCTGAGACCTTCCTTCCCTCAGATTGGCTTCTAGCCCAGGAGTCCGCTGCGAGCGCTTTTGCTGAAGTGGTGGCAAT
>CALMAP010000021.1:0-3931 GCA_937859825.1 uncultured Terriglobus sp.
CCTTTGTGCTTTATCTGCAGCATCTTGCGCCTTCGCTTGCCGCGGGGCACCGCGGCCTCGCAATCAAACTGGCGGTGGTCGTCGCGGCCACACTGTGGAACTTGCGTGGGGCAGCCTCGGTGGGGCACGGCTCCGTGTGGATGTGGCTGACGGCACTCTCGCCGTTTGTGGCGCTGATCGGGTTCGCTGCATGGACAGGGATGCACACGCAACACGCCGCGCTGGGTCCACCCGCACAACTGAGCCTCGGGTCTGCGGTGTTGATCGCCATGTGGAATTACATGGGCTGGGACAACGCAACCACCATCGCCGCCGAGGTCGAGGAACCGCAGCGCATTTATCCGCGCACCATGTTGCTGGCGGCGCTGATGGTGATGCTAACGTACCTGCTGCCCATTGCCGCGGTGGCGTGGGCCGGTATCCCGCCGGACCGCTTCTCAACCGGCGCGTGGGTCGATGCGGCGCGCCTGCTGGGAGGGCCCGCGCTGGCGGTGGCCGTGGTGCTGGCCGGATCGCTGGACAGCATGGGCACCTTCAACGCGTTGACCCTCAGCTACACCCGTCTGCCTTATGCAATGGCGTGCGACGGGCTTCTACCGAAGGTGTTTCGCCGCAGGAACCGCAATGACGTGCCTTGGGTGGCGCTGCTGGCATGCGCCACGGGATGGGCACTGGCGCTTGGTTTGAGCTTCGAGCGGCTCATCACCATCGACCTGCTCTTGTGGGGCATGTCGCTGCTGATTGAGTTCGCCGCGCTGGTGCTGCTGCGCCTGCATGAGCCGGCACTGCCAAGGCCCTTTCGCATTCCCGGCGGAACGTGGGTGCCGGTGCTGCTGGGGCTTGGGCCAACTGCCCTGCTGGCATTCGCGCTGTACACCGCGCGGGATGAGCGCGCGGCAGGCATGCCGGCCGTGGTGTTCGCGCTGCTTATCGCGGGGTGCGGTCTGCCGGTGTATCTGCTGGCGCGCATGGGGCAACGCAGGGCGATGTCTACCGAAACTATGTCGTGATCTTCAGCACATACGCGTATGGGTTTGGCTTTTCCGCAGGCATGGTCACGTCTAGCGCTTCTGCCGTTTGTGTGAAGCGCCGCGGCCCGGACGCTCCCAGCAACTCTACGCGATGCAGGTTGCGCGGAGCGTGCTCGCCGCCGCGGCGCAACGTCTTGATACGCACCTTGCCGTCCGTCGGCCAGGCGAGCACGAAGGCATAAAGCAGGTTGCCGCGCATGGTAAAGCGGATGTCTTCCGCGGTATGCGGGCGCGTCTTCTCGCTGAAGTTCTGTTCGATCGGCTCGGGTGGGCCTTCGCCGAAGACGGTGAATGGACGCGTACCGTAGATGGCCTCACCATGCTTCGGTATCCACGAGGCGAGTGCGTCCAGAAAGGCGTGTTCGTCTTCGTCGATGGTGCCGTTGCCGCGCACTGGAATGGAGAGCAGCAGGTTGCCGTTCTTGCTGATCACGTCAATCAGCAGCGGGATCACCGTCTCCGGTGTCTTGTAGGTGTGATTGTCAAAGTGAGCGCGTTTGTAGTGCCAGTCGCCGATGCAGGTGTCCGTCTGCCATGGCTCCGCGAGTATCTCCGTGGAGCGGCTGCGTTCGATGTCTAGCGTGAACGCGCCCAGGTGCGCAGGCGTTGGCTTCTTCGCAAAGACAACGGACTGCACGCTGCCGTGCTTCGCGAACGAGTTGTTGTAGAGGTGCGCCGTGACGTCGAGTCCCTTCTGCCCCAGCGGCAGTTCCTCGTCGTCGAAGTAGACAAGATCGGGATCGTACTTATCGAAGAGATCTTTGCAGCGCAGATACCAGAGCTCCGCGAAGCGCGGGTTTTCTGGTGGGTCTTCTTCATGCCACCTGCCATCGTGCGCGGCGTGCCACGCCTTCTGCCCTTCGATCGTGTTAATGCCGTCCGGGATGACAAGATTACGGCCGGTGTAGAGCGCCTGCGGGTCGAGCCCGTCCCACCATTTGCCTTTGCCATCGGCCCTGGTGCGTGTGTAGGCGTCGTAGCGCACGTTGGCCATGGGACCGACCGCATCATAACCGTACGCCACCTGAAACCAGTGCCACGCGTGCGAGCTGTGGTTCGATACGCCGAACTTCATCCCATGCGCGCGGGCTACCTTGCTCCATCTGCCGATGATGTCCTGCTTCGGGCCGATGCGGGTGCTGTTCCACGGGTGGTAGGTGGAATCGTAATTGTCGAAGTTATCGTGATGGTTGGCCAGGGCGAAGAAGTACTTCGCACCCGCTTTCTGGTAAAGGCCCATCAGCTGCTCCGGCTGCCACTGCTCGGCCTTCCACAGGTTGTCGATCTCCATGAAGCCGAACTTCGAGGGATGACCATAGTGCTTGACGTGCCAGTCGTGAACGGCGTCGCCCTGCATGTACATCTTGCGGGCGTACCAGTCCCCCTGTTCCGGCACGCACTGCGCCGACCAGTGTGCCCAGATGCCGAACTTGGCGTCGCGGAACCACTCCGGCGTGCGGTATTGCTTCAGGGAGTCCCACGTGGGCTGGAACGGGCCGGGCGCGCTCGGGCGTGGCTCTGCAAGCAGCGGACGAGCGAGTGCCGCAGCGGCCATGCTGCCCTGCAGAAAGGTACGGCGAGTGAACCGGTTTGCCATGCCCGCCATGCTACCAAGATGAGTGGGAATGGCGACAAGGAGAATCGCAATCATTTTTGATAAGACGATTTGCTGAGACTACCCGCAGCTACGCTGCGTCGCCAAGTGTGTAACCGCGCGATGATCTTCAAGGTCAGCGGATGCAAAAGGTTCGTTGCAACCTTCCTGGCTGGCGGCTATCTACTTCCTAGCCGCTGGTTGTGGGCGCAAATCTACGAGGTGAACGAGATGGGCAAGTTGACGGGCAAGGTCGCAGTGGTAACCGGAGCTTCGAAGGGTATCGGCGCAGGCATCGCAAAAGCATTGGCGAAAGAAGGCGCAGGCGTAGTAGTGAACTACGCGTCCGACAAGGCCGGTGCCGAGCGCGTTGCGAAGGAGATTGAGTCCGATGGCGGCAAGGCCGTAGTTATGGGCGCGAGCGTGGCCAAGGTTAGCGAGATCGACACGCTGTTCGCGGAAGTAAAGAAGCAGTTTGGAAAAATCGACGTGCTGGTCAATAACGCGGGTGTCTTTGGCCAGACACCGATCGAGAGCCTGGAGGAGGCCGAATATGATCGCCAGTTCAACACGAACGTGAAGGGTCTGCTGTTTACAACGCAGGCCGCACTTCCGTTGTTTGGCGAAGAGGGCGGCAGCATCATCAACATCAGTTCGGTAGTGGCAAAGGGCACGTTCCCGGGTTCGAGCATCTACTCTGGCACCAAAGGCGCGGTGGACACAATTACCGGTGTGCTGTCGAAGGAACTGGGCGCGAAGAGAATTCGCGTGAATGCCATCAACCCGGGCCTGATTGTGACCGAGGGAACGGATTCCGCTGGCTTTACCGGCGAGAACTCGGAATTCGAGAAAATGGTAATCGCGACGACGCCGCTGGGCCGCATCGGCAGGACGGAAGACGTGGCGGACGTGGCAGTCTTTCTGGCGTCGGACGACTCGCGCTGGGTAAACGGTTCAAGGCTGGATGTGGCGGGTGGTAATCGCTGAATCCGCAGAATGGCATGTTCGCAAGCTGAGGATGTTCCGAAGGGCGACTTGCATCGATAGTCGTCTCTTAGCCAGTCCGTCTGTCTTAGCCGTCTCGCGTGAAAGTACCAGGCAATGCGTGCGATGTCTTCGGCCCAGAGCGAGTGAATCGTGCTTTCAACTGGTGTGGTCCAGGATGATCTTCCATCCGTCCGGCGTTTTCTCGAAGACGAGTGAAAAGATTCCTTGTGCGTTGCCGCCGGCCTTCTTGCTACGTTCGAGGTGATACTTGCCTGTGAGCAGTGCGAAGTGCTCGTCCAGCAGGCGTGGTTCCAGATCG
>CALMAP010000021.1:3941-36743 GCA_937859825.1 uncultured Terriglobus sp.
GCCCATGGCTTCGCGGGTCGGGTAGTTGGCACGGTAATGTGCCGCCATCTCCTCGGAGCCGTGCTGCACCGAACCGCTTACGAACGTGGTCTGCGGCGAGTGCTTGTAGCTGGAAAGAAAGGCGTTCATGTCGCCCTCGTTCCAGGCGCGCTCCTGCGCCACCAGCACCTTCACGATGTCGAGCTCGCCCTGAGGCAGCACTGTCATGGCCGCGCCTTCTTTTTGTCCTTGCGCGCGAATCGAGGGGGCAGCGCAGAGCAGGGAGATCAGACCGAGTGCAAAAATCATGCGGCGCATAGAAGGCATTCCTCCGGACGAGTGAAGTCCTGAAATCAATAGGGTGGAAGAGGGCGAATGAGTAGAATCATCACATGGCCGCCGAACAGAACGTAAGCGCCATTCCGGAAGTGGTTTCACAGGGCGCACATGCGGCAGGGCGGCCCATTGGTACGCGGCTGCACTATGCGACCTGTTCGTTGGATTGCCCAGACTCCTGCCGCGTGATTGCTACCGAAGATGTTGCGACCGGCAAGCTGGTCAAGCTGACCGGCGACCCGCGGCACCCGGTCACACGCGGTTTTCTGTGCGGCAAGGTGGCACGCTACCTTGACCGCGTTTATTCGCCGGAGCGGTTTGTTTACCCCATGCGCCGACGCCCCGGCGTTCCCAAGGGCAGGCTGGAGGCGGGCCACGAGGCCGATGCGTTTGAGCGCATCTCGTGGAACGAAGCGCTGGACACCATCGTGGCAAAGCTGCAGGCGATCTCAGACCGGTATGGATCCGAGAGCATTCTGCCTTACAGCTATGCGGGCACCATCGGCCAACTTGGCTATGGCTCGATGGACCGCAGGTTCTTCCACCGGCTCGG
The DNA here is from genome assembly GCA_937859825.1 of uncultured Terriglobus sp. GTDB lineage: Bacteria > Acidobacteriota > Terriglobia > Terriglobales > Acidobacteriaceae > Terriglobus. Next base: position 4,810 of record CALMAP010000021.1, read on the forward strand.
TGCGTCGCAGCTTGACCGCACTATCTGCGCCAGCGCCGGCGCGGCCGCGCTGATGGATGTGTACGGCGCGAAACTCGGCATGGAGCCGCAGAGCTTTGCGAAATCGAAGCTGATCGTGGCTTGGGGCGCGAACATCCACGGCAACAATATCCACCTGTGGCCGTTTGTCGAAACGGCGCGGCGCAACGGTGCAAAGCTGGTCGTGATTGATCCCTACGAAACGCGCACCGCGCGTCTGGCGGATCAGCACCTGCGCATCCGTCCCGGCACGGACGTGCTGCTGGCGATGGGACTCATGCACGTGATCGTTCGTGATGATGTGCAGAACGATGCCTACATCGCGCGGTGCACGCATGGCTTTGCCGAACTGCGGCAGCGGCTAATGGAGCCGCAGTACCGGCCAGAGAACGTCAGCCGCATCACCGGCATCGACGAGAGCAGCATCGTGCAGCTTGCGCATGCCTGCGCAACTACAAAGCCGGTAGCGATCCGCGTGAACTATGGCGTGCAGCGGTCAGAAAGTGGAGGTACGGCGGTGCGCGCGATCGCCATGCTGCCACTGCTTACGGGAGCGTGGCAGCAGGCTGGCGGAGGGCTGCTGCTCTCAACGTCCGGGGCGTTTCCATTTCATTCTGCGAAGCTGCACATGCCTGAGCTGATGCGGGCTTCGCCGCTGGGCCGCGTGGCACGCACCGTCAACATGAGCCAGCTCGGGCATGCTCTTACAGAACTTGGAAGCGACGCGGCGGATGGGCCGCCTGTGCATGCCTTGTTCGTCTACAACAGCAATCCGGCGGCGGTCGCGCCGAACCAGAATGCCGTCCTTCGCGGCATGGCGAGGGCTGACCTGTTCACGGTCGTGCATGACATGTTCTTTACCGACACGGCAGACTACGCAGACATCCTGCTGCCCGCGCCCACCTGGCTGGAGCAGAAGGACGTGCAGGGTGCCTACGGGCACCACCACGTGCAGCTTTCCCCTGCGGCGATTGCGCCATTCGGTGAGGCTAAGTCCAACGTCTGGCTCTTTGGCCAACTTGCGCAGCGCATGGGCTTTCCGGAAAGCTGTTTTCAGGACACGGAAGATGAGTTGATTGATCAGGTGCTCAGCACCGAGCACCCTTGGCTGCAGGGCATCAACCGCGGAGCGTTAGAAAAGAGCCTGCACGGCGATTTCGCCGAAGAGAACGGGCCTGCTACGGGAGCAGGTTTCGTTGCGCTGAACGTACCTCGCGATAGTGCAGGCGACTATCTGCCGTTCTCATCGCCGGATTGGTTCCGCACACCGAGCGGGCGCGGTGAGTTCGCGTCCGAGACGTTGCGCGCTCAGGGACTGGATCCTCTGCCTGCCTATGTCGCTGGAGAAGAATCCTTTGAAAATGCCAGCCTCAGCTACCCGCTGCAGATGCTGCCGCGTAAGGCAGACAACTTCATGAACTCCACCTTTGCCAACCTGCCGCGCCATCGCGCCATGGAGGCAAAGACTCTTGGACTCTTGGAGATGCATGCGGAGGACGCAGCAAGCCGCAGCCTTCACGATGGCGATGTCGCGGAGGTCCGCAGCGAGCGGGGCAGTCTGCGGCTGATCGTCCGTGTCGGTCAGCATGTCTCTCGCGGTGTTGTTGCTGCGACGCTTGGCTGGAACAAGCTGTCGGCGGATGGCAACGGTGTAAACACGCTGACCAGCGAGCGGCTCACCGACCTCGCTGGTGGGGCTACCTTCTACAGCACGCTTGTCGAGGTGAAGAAGGTGGTGTCTGGACCGACGCCAATTCAGGCTACTTACGAGGATGTTCCGGAATCTCTGTCAGCAGACTGACAGCGTCAGGCAAGCGCTTTGCGAGAGTCTGCATCTTATTTTCCGTGCGGGCAGAAATGGCCGCAGAGAGTTCGAAAGGAACCACCATGGCAAAGTCAGAGAACGAAAAGAAGCAGGCTCCCAAAAGCCGCATGTATAAGAACCGCGTCGCGCTGCCGGATGACGTAAAAGAGAAGAATGTCGTTGTGATGAATGAGCGTCTTGCCGCCTCGCTCGACATGTACTCCCAAGCCAAGTTCGCGCACTGGAATGTGAAGGGCATCAATTTTTACCAGCTTCACCTGGTGTTTGACGCCACGGCCAAGGTCATCTTTAAGCAGATCGACCCGATTGCGGAGCGCATTACCCAACTCGGTGGCGTTGCCAATGGAACCGTCCGTCAGTCGGCTTTAAGCTCACCCATCCCCGCTTACAACACCACCGCGGTTACCGGTCCGGAGCACCTGAACGCTCTTGCCGACGCGCTTGGCGTGTACTGCAAGGAGTTGCGTGAAGCGTCGGACGAGATCGACGACCTTGGCGACGAGCCGACTGCTGACTTCTTCAAGCAGCTTGTGGTGGAGGCCGAGGAGGAGTTGTACTTCCTCGAGTCGCACCTCGAAGCAGGCGACGTTCAGTAACCTACTGCGTACTGTTCTCGAAGGGCGCAGCCATTCGCTGCGCCCTTCGCTTTGCTAATGAGGGACAGCGAAGAAGGTATCCTGAAACGATGCTTGGCAAGTGGTACGCGGACTGGATGGTCCGTTGGGAGACGGCGCTTACAACGCGCGACACCAATCGCGTGGTGCGGCCGCTGGAGTGGGGCTTCGACTGGCTGAGTGACTTCAGCGCTACCGCCCGTGAGTGGGCCCGTGTGCCCGATACAGAGCAAACGCCGCACAAGGCCATGCTTGCCATGGCGGCGGTCAACCGCGAGATAATTGCCCGGGCCGACGAGTTCTACGGCTACATCGTGCCTGCCGATTTCCGGTTGGAAGAGCGGCATCCGGAGCTTTACCCAACCAACGTGCGGCCCGAAACCCTGGAGCAGGACCGGTGGTATCGCGAGCAGGCTGCCGAGGGCAAGCTGGAAAAGGCGCAGTTCCTGCGCTTCACCTCGCCGGTGCGCACCCGCTACCCCGAAAACGACATCGTGAACGCCCGCTGGTACCCCGAGCCAACGCACAAGCAGCCCGGGCGGAAAAAGCAGGCCATCATCGTTATGCCTCAGTGGAATGCCGATGCGTTCAGTCACAACGCGCTCTGCAGCATCTTCAACAAGTTCGGCATCGGCGCGCTGCGGCTCTCCAAGCCGTATCACGACATTCGTCGTCCGGCGGAGCTTGAGCGCAGTGACTACGCTGTAAGCAGCAACGTAGGCCGCACCATTGCCGCTGCTCGGCAGGCGGTGGTCGATATTAGAAGCTGCATCGATTGGCTCGCCTCGCAGGGTTACGAGCAGTTCGGCGTGCTCGGAACCAGCCTGGGCAGCGCCTATGCCTTTCTTGCGGCTGCGTTCGACTCGCGCATCCAGGTATGCGCCTTCAATCATGCCAGCATGCAATTTGGGGACGTGGTCTGGACCGGCCAGAGCACCCGGCATGTCCGCGCTGCCTTTGAAAGCAAGGGGCTTACGCAGAATGATGTCCGCTCCATCTTCACTGGCATCAGCCCCGCCAGCGTAATGGACCGCTTCGCCGCGGAGACCTCCCGGCAAACGCTGGTAATTCATGCCACGTGGGACCTGACATTTCTGCGGGAATTCTCGTTGCAGGTGCTGCGCGAGTTCCGTGAGCGCCGCGTGAACTTCACCAGCCGGGTGCTGCCCTGCGGCCACTACACCACAGGCGAAACGCCGTACAAGTACCTGGACGGCTGGTATGTGGGCTCGTTCATCTGGAGCGCTTACCGACGCATGCGCGGGGTGCGGTAGCTGACAAGGGGTCTCGCGGGTATGGCGCTCCGCACGCGCCCATGTGCTTACAATGAAAGAACTTTCGACGGGCTTGCGCGTTGGGCTTATGCCGGAAATTCAAAGTTTCGCGCTCAACGCGAAAACGAGAACGCTCCGAGTGTGAGGCTCGGAGCGTTTCCTTCGAAAGGTGGTGAGTATGTGCTTCCAAAGCAGCCGGTAAGGCTGAAGTGGAAGACTGAGCGCCAGGTAGACATCCCGAGCGAAATCGTAATCTACCTGCTGTCCGTGTGCTCAATCACTAGCACTGTGAAATTCCCGATACGCCGCAGCGGCATTGTGGAAGAATCAATCCATGCCTATCGACCTGACCAGCACCCTCGCCACCAGTGATCCGGAGATTGCCGCCACCATCGACCACGAGGCGGTGCGCCAGCACGATGGGCTGGAGATGATCGCTTCAGAGAACTTCGTCTCGCGCGCGGTGCTTGAGGCGGCAGGCTCGGTCTTTACCAACAAGTATGCGGAAGGCTACCCCGGCAAGCGCTACTACGGCGGCTGCGAGTATGCCGATGTGGTTGAGAACATTGCCCGCGACCGCGCCAAGCAGATCTTCGGTGCCGAACATGCCAACGTGCAGCCACACTCCGGTTCGCAGGCAAACGCCGCCGCCTATATGACGATCATTCAGCCCGGCGACACGGTGCTGGGGCTCGATCTTGCGCATGGTGGCCACCTTACCCACGGGCACAAGCTGAACTTCAGCGGCAAGCTCTACAGGATCGTCGGCTACCAGGTGCGCAAAGACACGGAAACCATCGACTACGACGAACTGGAAGCGATCGCGCAGCGCGAAAAGCCGAAGGTGATCGTAGGCGGCGGCAGCGCCTATGCACGCTTCTGGGACTTCGCCCGCATGCGGCAGATCGCCGACTCCGTGGGCGCCTTCCTCATAGTGGACATGGCACACTTCGCCGGACTGGTCGCTGGCGGCGTGCATCCGTCACCCATCCCGCATGCGCACCTGGTTACGACGACCACCCACAAGACACTGCGCGGTCCGCGCGCCGGGCTTGTGCTCTGCAAGCAGGAATTCGCGCAGGCGCTCGACCGTTCCGTCTTTCCCGGCCAGCAGGGTGGCCCGCTGATGCACGTGATCGCGGCCAAGGCCGTTGCGTTCAAAGAGGCATTGCAGCCGGATTTCGCCGCGTATGCGCAGCAGATTGTGACGAACGCGAAAGCCTTGGCCGAGGCACTGCAGGGTGAGGGTTATCGCATCGTCTCCGGCGGCACGGACACGCACCTGCTGTTGGTGGACACCTTTGCGAAAGGCATCCTCGGCTCCGAAGCGGAAGCGGCGCTCGGCATGGCAGGCATCACTGTCACCAAGAACGCCATCCCGTTCGATCCGAACCCACCGTTGAAGCCGAGCGGCGTCCGCTTCGGCACGCCCGCGCTCACCACGCGCGGCATGAAAGAAGCGGAGATGCGCCAGATCGCCAAGTGGATCGCCGCCGCGCTCGAGGGCCGCAACGATGAGGCAAAGCTGCGCGGCATCCATGGCGAAGTTACGGAGCTTGCCGACCGGTTTCCGCTTTACGGTTGGCTGCGCGAAGACGCACGGGAGGCAACGCCCGAAGCAGTTCTGGCGTAATTTGAGATGCAGGAGCGTGCGGCGATGACGATGGTCCCAAAGAACGAGCAGAGCCGCACGGTTCGCATTTTCGCCAATCGCCGCGAACAGGAAGATGAGACCCGGCGATACTGGCTCTCGAAGACGGTTGCCGAAAAGATGGAGGAGACCGCCTCCCTGGTGCGGTATGCCTATGCTTTGCGCGGGATAGACATCGATGCTCAAGGATCAGAAAGAACTCTTGTCCGAGTTCAACGCACACGGCGTTGACTAGCCAGTGCAAGAGGCTTGTACAAATACTGTCATTGCCACAGCACAATCTAGGTATGATTGCGCCATGGCACCGGAACGGGAATTCGCCACGTACGCGCGTCACTTGGAGACGCTGAAGCGCACACCGGTAAGTTCGTATTGATTTACGGTGACGATGTGGTCGAGACATTCGTGTCTTACGAGGACGCCATCAAAGCGGACTACGCCCGATTCAAACTGGAGCCTTTTTTGGTAAATCAGATTGAATCGGCAGATACCATGCCATACATCACTCGGCATGTGAATCCAGTTTCGCCCTTCCACCTTGCCGGGTAATACCTCACTTCACCCAGACATTCGCAACGCGGGCTCCGCTGGTCGATGTTACTCTGCCCAATCTCCGGGTGAGTGCCTGTGAACTGTCTGTGGCTCAAGGTTTCCATGTATTAAGTGGACGCGACGTTCTTACGCATTGCGTGCTGACGTACAACGGCACATTTGGCTGGGTGACGATCGCCCATTGATGCATTTCAGCGACATCCGCGAAGACGCTTATCCTGATGTTGTGAGGGTCTATGCAGGAAGAGCAGTTTGACGCGGTTGTGGTCGGTTCAGGGCAGGGTGGCAATCCGCTGGCAAAGGCCATGGCAAAGCAGGGCTGGAAGGTAGCCGTGGTCGAGCGCCGCTATCCCGGAGGCACGTGTGTGAATGACGGCTGCACGCCATCCAAGACCATCGACGCCAGTGCGCGGGTGGCCTACCTTGCGAAGCGTGGAGCCGATTTTGGCGTGCAAACCGGGCCGGTGAGCATCGATTTGAAGAAGGTGTGGGAGCGCAAACAAAAGATCGTTCTCGAGTCGCGGGGCAAGAACACCGACGGCATTGAGAAGAGTTGTACGCTGCTGCTCGGTGAGGCGAGCTTTGCCGAACAGCAGGGAAGTAATGGCCAGCATGCCTTGTCAGTGCTGATGCAGGAGGGCGGCGAGCGCCGCCTGGTCACGCCGCGTGTCTTTCTCAATACCGGCGAACGTCCCGCCGCGCCGGAGATCGACGGCCTTGACGCCACACCGTATCTCGACAGCACCCGCATCATGGAACTGCAGACCGTGCCGGAGCACCTGATCGTGCTGGGCGCAGGGTATATTGCGCTCGAGTTCGCGCAGATGTTCCTTCGCTTCGGTGCCAAGGTCACGGTGCTGGAACGTGGCGAGAAGATCGCGGCGCATGAAGACGACGATGTGGCCGAGTGCCTGCGCGGCATTCTGCAGGAAGATGGCATGAAGATCCTCACCTGCGCGTCGGTGGATAACGTCAGCGGCGATGAAAACAGCGTCACGGTTCAGGTCACGCTGGATGAAGGCGCACGCACTCTGAAAGGCTCGCACCTGCTGGTTGCTACCGGCCGCACGCCCAATGTGGAGTCACTTTATTTGGAGCGCGCTGGCGTCCGGCAGAGTGAGCGTGGACACATCGAGGTAAACGACCGGCTCGAAACCGGCGTCCACGGCATCTGGGCGTTGGGTGATGTGAAAGGCGGCCCGGCGTTCACCCATGTCTCCTATGACGACTACCGCGTCCTCAACGCCAACCTCTTCGGCGACGGGAATGCCTCCATCAAGGACCGGATCACCACCTATGTCATGTTCACCGACCCGGAGCTTGGCCGCGTCGGGCTCTCCGAAAAGGACGCTGAGAAGCAGGGCCGCAAAGTGCGCGTTGCCGCGATCCCGATGAGCTACATGGCTCGCGCCGACGAAATGGACGAGTCGCGCGGCATGATGAAGGCGCTTGTCGATCCCGAGACGAAGAAAATCCTGGGCGCGGTGGTGCTCGGCGTCGATGGCGGAGAGGTCGCGGCGCAGTTGCAAGTGGCCATCATGGGTGGTCTGCCCTACACGGCACTCCGTGACGGTGTCTTTTCCCATCCAACGAAAGCCGAGGCGCTGAATACCCTTTTTGGCAGTTTTCGCGACGGCAAGGACTAAGCGGACAAAATCTCCTACGCTTCGCTGAAGAAGCCGTGTCCTCGCGCTTCCTCCAGCCGGACGCGCAGGTACTCCCAAAGGGCAGGGCAGCCGGCGGCGATCTGCGCTTCAATGCGCTTCACCACGCGCTCATAGCGGATGCCGTTGTCGCGCCAGCTCTGGCCGCCGTTGGCCAGGTTCAGCAGCACCGGCATGGCGCGATCGATGGCGTTGGCAAAGCGCGACTCCGGGGTGTCGCCGTGCTCAAACTCCTGCCACAGCGCGGTCAGGTACTCCGCACGGCCGGGTGGGAGCAGGCCGAAGATGCGCCGGACAGCGGCCAGCTCGTCTGCCTTGCGCTGTTCCCAGCCACCTTCGACGAAGGCCATGGTGTCGCCGGTGTCGATCTCGCCAATGTCGTGTACCAGCAGCATGCGGATGACGTGGTCGAGGTTCACGGTCTCGGCAGCGTAGGGCTGCAGCTCCTGCGCGAACAAGGCGAGCTGCCAACTGTGCTCGGCGGAGTTCTCATAGCGGTCCGTGCCGCGCACCCGGATTTTGCGTAGGACGGTCTTGAGCCGATCGGCTTCCAACAGAAAATCTACAATGTGCTCCAGCGCCAAATTTGCTTCTCCCTGTTTGCATCGTCCATTGCAACACGGGTGAGGCCGCTGCCGAATACCCGCACGCTACATCTAATTCTCAGCATGTCCGCGACCTACTCTGAAACCGTTACTCCCGAACAACTTCCCACGCCAGATCCGGTGTACTCCTGCCCGAACTGCAGCCATTGGCTGCCTGAAGGCACGTTGGCCTGTCCGGATTGCCAGACCCTGGCTTACGGCCGGCACCTGAACCGCATCGGCTTCGCAGCAGCCGGCGCCGAACGCGAAGGCAAACTGCGCGAGGCGAGGGAGCTGTGGAACGACGCACTGGCCTGGCTGCCCGCGGACGCGACGCAGGCGGAACAGATCCGGGCCCATATCAACGCGCTCGGTTCAAAGCAGGCGGCGAGCGACAACAAGCGTGAGCGCTGGACCAAGCGGCTTGGTCCGTTCGCGCCAATTGTCTTTGCTCTGGCCAAGTTCAAGTCGGCGCTGTTCCTGCTCTTCAAGCTGAAGTTTTTCCTCGGCTTTATCGGCTTCTTCGGCATTTACTGGGCGCTGTATGGTTGGAAGTTTGCGGCGGGATTTACGCTTTCGATTCTTGTCCATGAGATCGGCCACTATGTTGCCGTCCGTAGTCGGGGACTCAAAGCCGACCTTCCCATGTTTCTGCCGGGGCTGGGCGCGTATGTTCGCTGGTACAACCAGGGACTGCCGTTGCACGCTCTGGCACAGATCGCCCTGGCCGGTCCGCTGTTTGGACTGGCAGCGGCATTAGTGAGTCTTGGCCTGTTTGCGTGGACCCACGTTCCCGCTTTTCAAGCAATCGCTTATGCCGGTGCGTGGGTCAACCTGCTGAACCTGATCCCGGTGCTCGGGCTTGATGGCGCGCAGGCGACCTATGCCCTGGGCCGGCTGCAGCGTTCCCTGATGCTGGCGGCGTGCGTGGTGCTGTTCGCCCTGATGCACGAGTTTGTCTTCCTGTTCATCGGCTTAGGCATGCTGTACCGCTGCTTCACCAACGACACCCCAGAGCAGGACAGTCCAGGCACGCTGGCCGGATACTTGGCACTGCTGTTCCTGCTGGGTGCGTTTTTGTACTTCATCCCGAACCCTGGCAGGATTGGGTACTGACAGGCCCGTACCGGCTTAAGCTTGGCTTAAGCCGGTAAACGCATCCTGATCAGGCGCGTCAGAAAACGCATCGTAGATGGAAGCGGCGCGGTCCCCGCTCCGGCATGATCACCACCAGTCCACATCAGAGGGGTTCTGCTTGGATCCGAATCAGCTGTCCCGCCGCCAATTTTTGCGCCAAACGTTCGCCTACTCCGCCATTGCGGCACTCGCACCCGGCGCGCTGCTCTCTGCAGGTGCGCAAAGTGCGCCGCCGCCGGACCCGAACGCCGCGCACATGTTCATGCTGGGTGACTGGGGCACGGACCGCTATGTTCCCCAGCAGTTGAATGTCTCGCAGTCCATGCAGCAATGGGCAACGAGTAATCGCATCCAGCCCGGTGCCATGTTCATGCTGGGCGACAACTGGTACGGCAAAATGCATGACCAGCATGGAGTGCAGCGCTGGAACGACCAGTTCGAGAACATGTACCCCGCGTCAAAGTTTCCCGGGCCGGCCTATGCCGTACTGGGCAACCACGATTACGAGAAAGCCAAGGTAGACAAGGTCCAGATGCAGTTGGACTACCCCAAACAGCACAAAACCCGCTGGACGATGCCCGACCGCTGGTACACCTTCAACTACCCCGAGAAAGACCCGGTCGCGAAGTTCATCTGCCTTGATTCGAACCTGCCCGGCACCAAGCCCTTCGATCCCTGGCCGTGGAGCTACCTGATGAGCCACGAGGACGCGGATGCGCAGGACACATGGTTCAAAGCCGAACTCGCCAAGCCACGCACGCTGCCATTCCTGATCGTGATCGCGCACCATCCGCTGTATACCAATGGCGTGCACCGCGATAACCCTGTGCTCATCCCTCGCTGGGGCCCGCTGCTCAAGCAGGCAAAGGTAGACTTCTACATCACCGGGCACGACCATGATCTGCAGCATCTGGAGTTCGAGGGCCAACCGACCTCGTTCGTCATCTCGGGTGGCGGCGGCGCGGAACTGGTGGACTGGTCCGTCGATCCAAAAAAGCGTGGACCATTCGGCGGCCGTGTGCTCGGCTTCTCGCACCTGGAGCTCACCAAAGACGCGGCCACGCTGCGGCACATCACACTCAATGCGCAGGAACTGCACGCCTTCCGTAGAACTCCAGATGGGAAGATGACCGTTCTTAAGGCGGGCTGACCTTGCCCAAATAGTTCTGCCAGTAATGCCTGCACGGCGTTTCAGATGACCGGCGTACCCGTGTGTCTGCCCTCTCCCGGATGAAAACGCCTGTCTGGGCGGTACACTTTTGCTGACGGCAACAAACGATCCGTAGTCAGCAAAAGCTCCTAACCGCGCCCTTTAAGGACATGCCACAATGGACCACGCTCCTGAACGGACCCCGATCCGCTTCATGGACACGCAAGCTTCTGTACTGCTCGACGTGACGCGCGGTCTCGCGGCCATCATCGTGCTGCTGGAGCATTGGCGCAATATCTTGTTCGTGAACTATGGCGACATCGCTTCGCACCGCGCACTGTGGGCACCGCTGTACCTCGTCGTTTCTGCCGGACATCAGGCGGTAATCATCTTTTTCGTGCTGAGTGGGTACCTGATCTCCGGCTCGGTCTTCCGCATGCTCGAGCGAAACCGGTGGAGTTGGGAGATGTATTCGGCACATCGATTGCTGCGGCTCTGGATCGTGCTCGTACCGGCAATCGTGCTGACCGCGATATTCGACCAGATCGGCATGCACCTGCACCGCGAACCTGCGGTGATGCTGTACGCGGGCCTCTCGGGCAACCATGTACTCCAGTCCGTGCGGGAGGTTTCAGGATTCCGCATTGCAGTTGGAAACGTTCTTTTTCTGCAGGATGTGCGGGTACCCACCTTCGGCTCGAATACTGCCTTGTGGTCGCTTGCATTTGAGTTCTGGTATTACGTGCTGTTTCCGCTGGGACTTACCGTGCTGTGGCGCGGTATGCGGACGCGAGCCAGAGTCATCGCGGGACTCTTGTTCCTGTGCGTCATGGTGTGGCTGCCGGGCGGCATCACGCGGGCTTTCCCGATCTGGTGCATGGGTACGGTGCTGGCGCTTGTGCGTCCGCCCCGGCTTGGCAGTGCTGTGCGCTGGCTGGCCGGCGCGGCTTACGTTGCGTCGGTTCTTGCGTTCGCTCGCGTTCCGCTTCTGCAGGCCGCGCGCTGGTCCGACACTGTGCTGGGCGTTCTCACCTTTGGCTTTCTGTGGATTCTGCTTTCAGCCCAGCATGCCGCGAACGAGCAAAGCCTGACGACGCGCGGCTTCCGTACGCTGGCCCGCTTTTCGTTCACGCTGTATGCCACCCATACCCCGTTGCTGGTGTTGATTGCCGCCGTGGTGCTGCCCCTGGTTCGCTGGCAGCCAAACGCACACTCCATGCTGTTCGGCATCCCCGTGCTTGTGGGTGTGATTGGGTTCGTCTGGGCGCTCGCCGCCGTGACCGAGTTCCGCACCGATCGTGTTCGTGTGCGCATCGAGCGCTGGCTCGCCGCGAGAGAGAAGCTGCCGGCCATTCCAGCGCAGCCCGCACCCGGTCTGTAAAGCAGCGACGGTTTTCCGGGCTACTTTGATGCCGCGCCAGTGTAGTAGCCTTCGCGGGCCTGGAGGAACGACTTCTTGTCCTTTGGCAGGTCGACCAGCAGTTTGTGATAGCCCTCGGAGGTATCGCTTGGCGTAAATCCGAGCCGGTACTGGGAGCGCAGTTCTTCCGCGATCTGCCTGTAGATGTCCGCGAGCGGCTCTTTCTTACTCACGGTAAAGACACGTCCGCCAGTCTCGTCGGCCATGCGCTCCAGTATCTTCTTGCCGTCCACGCGCTCGTGGTCGCCGCCGCGTCCGCCACCACCGCCGGGGTAGCCACCTCCGCTGCCTCCTGGAAAGCCGCCGCCACGATGGCCCCCACCAGGGAAACCTCCGCCCGGGAAGCCACTGCGGCCTTGCTCTTCGCCTTTGAAGTAAATGGCGTAGAGAGTGGCATCGGCGCGTTGCGCCGCCTCGATGGCGCTGCTGATGGATTCCTTCGAGCCACGGTCGTCGCCATCGGTCAGCAGCACGAGTGCCTTGCGGGTCTTCTGCTTCGCGATCACCTCATCGGACGAGAGAAAGACCGCATCGTAAAGCACCGTACCCGCACCACCGGAACTACCCGGACCGCCATGCCTGCGGCCGCCTCCGGAAGAGCCACCTTGACCGCCCTGCCCCCGGCCATTCTGGCCATCCTGAGGATCGGTGGATTGAGAGCCGTTGGGATCGTTGCCGTTGTTGTTGAACTGCGGGCGGCCAGCATCCGCATCGATCTTCTTAAGCCCGGCCTGCAGTTTTGGCACGGATACGGTGATGTCCGTGAGCAGGTCGGCCTGGCGCCCGAACTGCACGATAAAGCCCTTGTCGCGCTCGGGCTTCAGCAGGTCGTCCAGAAAGGCGGCACTGGCGGATCGCTCCTCATCCAGCACGGTGCGCTGGCTGCCGCTTACGTCTACCAGCAGACCCAGGGTAAGCGGCGCGTCACTGTCCTTGTCGAAGTAGCGGATGGTTTGCGGCTTGCCGTCTTCGGAAAGGAGGAAGTCGTCCTTGCCCAGCGTCCGCACAAGAGCGCCCTTCTTGTCGCGAACTGTGACCGGAACGACCACGAGCCGTGCCGCGACATTCAGCGTGGCTGTTGGCTGCTGGCCCGCTGAGCTGTTTGCGGCCTGCCCGCATAGCAGCGGAACTGTAGTCAGAAAGGCCAGAAAGGAAAGGGAACAGAGCTGCACGCGACGCATGGTGTGTTGGACGTACGACCCGCGCCGGAGTCCACGCGCAGATTCAGCCTGGCTGGAAACGTGGCGCTTTTTCGCCAATCGCGCATCTGATTGCTATGAACTTCGCCAAGGCAGTTGTTCCCGCTTTTGCCGCCGCCCTTCTCGCATTCATTCCCGGATCAACCGGGCTCGCCGCAGCCCAGATGACGCCTCCGCTGGTCAAGGCCCACATTTACGACGAGAGTACCGACCCACACGCGCTCATCCAGGCCGGCCTGCAGCAGGCACGCCGCGAGCACAAGCGCGTGATCGTGGACTTCGGTGGAGACTGGTGCGGTGATTGCCAGGTACTGGACGTTTACTTCAAGCAGTCGCCCAACCGCGAGCTGATGGAGAAGCATTTTGTGCTGGTGCACGTCTACATCGGACATATCGACAAGAACCTCGACATCCCGACGGGCTACGGCATCAACATTAAAAAAGGTGTACCCGCGCTGGCTGTGTTGAATGCGAATGGCAAGGTGGTCTACGCCCAGGCGACAGGCGAGTTCGAGAACATGCGCAATATGAAAGGCAGCAGTGTGACGGAGTTCCTGGAAAAGTGGAAGGGCTGAGTTGAATAAGAGTGGGCGCCCCCACTCATCTGGTCAGTACGATCTATCCGGCTCCTAGCCTCACGTTTGTCATTCCGTAACCAAGTGAAAGGGATCTGCCGTCCCCTGTAGAGTGACATGGGTGTGGAAAGAACAGCACTTTCCTACGCTCTGCTGCAGAAATGACAAACAATCTTGCAGCAACCCGCCAAGGATGCTGTTTGAGCTCCGGTAAACTCGCCTTAGACCCCTGCCCGTGAACGGTACCGACCCAACCACCGAGCGAACGAATCCAGCGGCGGTCACTCTTTCCACGTGGATGCAGGTCTCTCCGGTAATGCGCGGCAGCATGGCGGCACACGCAAGACGGGCGCGGCTGCTCGGGAAAGAAAGCCTTGCCTTTACGGATAAGGTACGGCTTGCCTACTGGAACGCCTTCCAGCATGACTGCCTGAATACAGCCAAGGCGACCGCATATTCCGCAATTTTTGCGCTGTTTCCTGCACTGATCGTTCTGGCGGCGGCGATTACCTTCCTGCCGTACTCCGCACCACTGCGGTACCAACTGGCACTCTTCTTCAACCGGGTGCTGCCCAGTAGCGTTGCTCCCTTGCTGGAGCACTACTTCATCTCGGCCAAGAGTTCTCCGCAATCCGCCAGCGTGGTACTGGGTACGCTGATCGTGAGCGTCACCGGCGCTGCCGGTGTTCTGGGCACACTCATGGAAGGCTTTCGCCGCGCCTATGATCAGCACGATGACGCCTGGGGCGCCGGCTGGCGCGGGCAGGTGCGGCGCTATCTGTGGTCGCTGCTGCTGGTACCAATATCCTTGCTGCCGCTCGGTGCGGCCAGCGTGCTGATCGTCTTCGGTCACCTGCTTCTGCCGATCCTGCGTCACTACACGCCGGCAGGTCTGGACACAACGTTCTACATCGTCGCAGACACGGCCCGCTGGGCTGGCGCAGTGGCCGTGACCATCTGCGTGATTGCCGCCATCTTCCGGTATGGGCTGGCCGTGCGGCCCACATGGCGATGTGTTTTGCCCGGTGCCACCTTTGCCACGGCGACCTGGTTCGTGACGACGCTCGGCTTTGGCTGGTACGTGACGCACCTGGCCAACTACTCCCGTACCTATGGCTCGCTGGGTACGGGCATTGTTCTGCTGCTATGGCTGTTTCTTACGGCGCTGGTGGTGCTTTGCGGTGCGGAATTGAACGCCGAACTGGACCGCGACCGGTCGAAGACGTAGCTGGTCGACCTGACTTGCAGGCTTCTCCGCTACGCTGCGCTCCGGTCGAAATGACAGTTTCATGGCAGGATAAGCAAGCGGAAAGTTGCCACCCCATGGAAGCCGCATGATCGGAGGATTCCATCCTCGAGATACATCAAAAGCGAGGAGCATCCAATAGGGATGGGCACTGCATGTCATCCCCTTCCAATGGAAACGGTGGAAGCTCCCTCAACGCCGGACAAGTTGCTGGCCGAGAGCAGGCTGTGGCGGCCGCGCCGCGTCTACATTACGCCTGACGCGTTTTCCATGCCGCACGGACGCCTGATGCTGGAGCGAGCCGAATCGTTCGGGGCAGAGGTGATCCGCCTGAAGAGCAATCGGCTCATGGGATTGAATGCGGAAACGGAACAGAAGACCTACGCGCTCGCGAAGACGAGTTTCGCGATCGTGATCGCACCGCCGGGGGCGCGCAAGCTGCAGCCCATTCCACCTTCCGCCGACTGGCAGTTTCATCTCGCGCAGGGCTGCCCTGCGCCCTGCCAGTACTGCTACCTCGCCGGATCGCTGAGTGGGCCACCGATCACACGCGCCTACGCCAACCTGCCGGACATCCTGAACGGATTGCGTGAGTACGAAGGAACGGGCAAGGTCACGTCCGCATCGAGAGACCGAGCGCACGAGGGCACCACATTCGAGGCATCCTGCTACACCGACCCACTGGGCATTGAGCATCTGACCGGCGCGTTGGCGGAGTCGGTGCGCTTCTTCGGCCAGTGGGAGGCACCGGTGCAGCTTCGCTTCACCACCAAGTTCGACGCGGTGGGTCCGCTGCTCGGTGTTGATCATCAGCGGCGTACGCGCGTTCGCTTTTCCGTGAATGCCGCCGCCGTAAGCCGCGACTTTGAAGGCGGAACGGCCAATCCTGCCCAGCGCCTGCGTGCGCTGCGGCGGATGGCGCGGGCGGGTTACCCCGTGGGGCTTACGGTGGCGCCCATCATGCCGGTGCAGGGATGGCGCGAGCAGTATGGTCAGTTGTTTCATGATGTCGCGGTGGCATTGCAGGGCGTCACCGATCCGGATCTGACGGTGGAGTTGATTACGCACCGTTTTACACCCGGCTCCAAGGACGTCCTGCTGGGCTGGTATCCGAAGACGACGCTGGATCTGGAAGAGGCGAACCGCACCGAGAAGCGCAACAAGTTCGGCGGCTTCAAGTACGTGTATCCCAAGGACAGCATGGCGGAGATGCGCGCGTGGTTTCAGGACAGCATCGCCGAACACCTGCCGGGCGCGCGCATCCTGTACTGGACGTAGAGTAGTCCCGCATCATGGGCTTGTCGCAATCCGTATACTTAAAGGAGCAGGCGGGCTGAACGGTCGCCGCCGTAATCCTTTACGGTTTGCGGGGGAGGAAAGTCCGGACTCCGCGGGGCAGTGTGCCGGGTAACGCCCGGGATTCGTGCGTCAAGGCACGAAGACGGCAAGTGCCACAGAGACGATACCGCCCTGGTTGCGTCGCAAGCGCAGTCGGGGTAAGGGTGAAAAGGTGCGGTAAGAGCGCACCGCGCCGGCAGCAATGCAGGCGGCATGGTAAACCCCACACGGAGCAAGACCAAATAGGCGGGAAGATTGGCGGTGCAAACCGCCATGATGCGCATCGGCCCGGTGCGCCAAACTCGCGGGTAGGGCGCTATGAGCACGTCAGCAATGCCGTGCCTAGAGGAATGATCGTTCTCGACAAAATCCGGCTTACAGGCCCGCCTGCTAATTAGATCGCCATGACTCTGTCATTACGACCGAAGCGACAGCTTCATCGTCGCATGATGGAGCAACCTGCACTTTATTTGAGCAGTCATGGCCCTCAAGGACAATGCAGGTTTTCCGCTCCAGCCGTATACGGCGCTGCTCCCTATCGCAATGACAGAGTGGCATTGGTGCTAAGCGGAGGAACTATCGGAAAAAATCCGAATGAGTAATCACGTTCAGCAAGAAGATGCTGGCCGCGATGGTGAACCAGTCTTCCAGGTTGGCAATCGGCCAGTCCTTACCGATTCTTGCAGAGAGGCGGGTGCGTACCCACCATCCGCCATACGTGCCCAGAAGCGCGCCGATTCCGCCGGTCATGCCCTTGAGATAATGATGGCCGCCTACACGCGGAGCGATCAGCACGCCCACGAAGACGCCGAAGGCAATCCGGCCAAACAGGCCGATCGGCGATGTGCGTGCCGGCGTGTTCGGCAGCTTGTCTCCGATGAACTCACCGATGGCAAACACGGTAAAGATGATCACGCTGACCAGGTATCCGGCGAAGTGCCGCCAGCCCGTCAGCATCAACACGGGCTCGAAGACGCCCTTCTCGTAAGCGAACCAGCAGATCACCGCAATCGGTGTCATGGTGCGAAGCCCCGTACACATCCCAAGCAGCAGAACCAGCAGGTATCCCATGCTGACTAGGATGGCACGAAACGCGGCTGCGTCCACGAGAACCGGTGTACGCATTTACGCCTGCCGGCCTTCGTTGAGCGTTTGGGTGTGCAGATGTCACTCATCGCCATGGAGATAGGCAGGCAATGGGCTGTTCGCTTGCGAACAGGGAGTCCGCAAATGGACACTGTGCTTCTGTCGCTCCGCGCCTAAGTTTCGCGAATGCTCAGGTTGCGCGCGTTTACGCTGCCTGCAAAATGGCCGCCGCATTGCATCCATCTCTCCTGCTGGCGCTGCCGTTTCGCGCGGTGAGGAGGCGGAATGGCTCTGCTTGATCTGAAATTTGCGTGGCGGCAGTTGCGGCGGTCGCCTGTGTTTTCTGCAACGGCAGTCCTTACGCTGGCGCTTGGCATAGGCGTTACCACGGCGGTGTACAGCATTGCACGTGAGGTGCTCCTGGCGCCGCTGCCTTTCCCTGAGCCGCAGCGGCTGGTGGGCCTCGACTTTCAGTTTCCCGGGGAGACACCTTCGACGAACCAGGTGGGTACGGCAGCGGACTTTCTGATGCAGTACAGCCGCAGCTACAAGTCGTTCGGCGTATCCGATGGCGCAGCGACCGGGGCGAACCTGGCCATCGTAAATGGCGCAGGGGAGAGTACGACCGGAACGCACGCGTTTCCCGCGCGGCAGTTGCGCATCTCTCAAGGATTTCTGCCAACGCTTGGCATTCAGCCGATGCTTGGGCGCAACTTTACCGCAGAAGAAGATACCTACAACGGGCCATCCGCCGTCATCCTGAACGATCGCTTTTGGAAAAACCAGTTTGGCGGCGATCCACATGTGCTGGGCAGGCTTGTGCGTGTGGACGGCCGCGACCTGCCCGTGGTGGGCGTGCTTCCCGAAGGCGCGCTGGCCGACCTGAACGGCGGCACCGGAGAAGCCGGGCCAGCGGACGTGTGGCTGCCGCGACAGTTGAGCGTGCACGATCCGGGCTATGAGGGCAACAACTATCAGATGATCGCCCGCCTGCGCGACGGTGTTTCACTGGCTCAGGCGCGGGGCGAGTTGAAAGCGCTGCTGCCGCGGTTTGCTGCGCAAAATCCCTGGTACTTTCGCTGGAAGACGCCGAACGGCACGTTGAACGAAATGCGCGCATGGCCCTTGCAGGCTGCCCTGACAGGGGACGTGCGCAGCAGCCTCCTTGCGCTGATCGGCGCGGTCACCATGGTGCTGCTGGTGGCTTGCCTGAACCTTGCCGGACTCATGGCATCGCGTGCGACCTCGCGCATTCGTGAGCTTGCGGTGCGCAGCGCGCTTGGAGCGAGCCGCGGCAGGCTCGTTCGTCTGGTGCTCGCGGAGGGACTTCTGCTCGCCATCACCGGAGCGTTGCTGGGAATGATGGTGGCGCAAGCCGCCGTGCGCGCGGCGTATGCATTCGCGCCCATCCCCCTGCCGCACTTCCACGCAGAGGCGACGCCGCTTCCCCTTGCCGCGGCTGCAATCGTGCTGGCACTTGGCAGCATGCTGGGCTTCTCCCTTGTGCCCATGTTGCTGGTGCTGCGCCGTGATGTGAATGAGAACCTGCGGGATTCCGGCTCGCAGGGTCAGTCGCGCAGCCTGCAGCGTGGCAGCCGGGCGCTGATCGTTGGGCAGGTGTGCATCGCCTTCGTTCTGCTCTGTACCGCGTCGCTGTTCTGGAGTCTGCTGCTCAAAATGCGCTCCACCGCGCTGGGTGTGGACACGAAGCGGATCACGGTCGCGCAGGTCACCCTGAAAGGTGACGCCTACGCGGATGCGCAGCACACCACGCAGTTTGTCGATCGCGTCCTGCATGATCTGGAGCATGGGCCCGGAGTTTCCGGAGTGGGCGCGGTGAATGGTCTGCCACTTGATCGCGGTTTGAACATCAGCGGCTGGCCCGTGGGCCGCAATGAGCAGCGCCGCACGATCGAAGCCCGGTTTGTAAGCCCTGCCTACCTGACCACCATGGGCATTACGCTTCTGCAGGGGCGCACCTTCGGCGCACAGGATGTTGCGGAGTCTCCGCGCGTAGCTGTGGTCAGTGAAGCTGCTGCAAAGCGATGGTGGCAAGGCCAGTCATCCATTGGGCAACGTATCAACGTGGGCAACGAGACCGAGTACGAGATCGTGGGCGTGGTGCGTGATACGCACGAGCGTTCGCTGATGGACACGCCTGGCATTCTCGTCTACGTTCCGCTCACACAGGTGACCGACCGCTTCATGAAGATTCTGAATGGCTGGTTCCCGACCACATTCGTGGTGCGCGCAGCGGCGGGGGTGGACACGGCAACGGCCCTCCGCCTTGCGGTAGCGCGAGCCGATGCGGATCTACCCGTGATGAAGCTCACCACGATGCAGTCCATCGTCGATCACAGCACGGCTCCGCTGCAGTTCTTCTCCTGGCTTTCAGGCGCATTCGCCGGGTTCACGGTGCTGCTTGCCACGCTGGGCCTCTTTGGCCTGCTGAGTTACCAGGTGGTGCAGCGCACGCGGGAGATCGGCATCCGCATGGCGCTTGGTGCGACGCGCGGCGGGGTACTGCGCTCGGTACTGCAACGCGGCTTGGTGCTTACGCTCTTTGGGCTCGCGCTGGGTGCCATCGCGGTTACGCAGATGCCGCGACTGCTCGGGCCGTTTTTTTCGCAGTACGTCTTCGTAGGTGCGCCGAAGGTCGACATCGGCGCGGCACAACAGCTTGGGGCGTCAGCGGCGGCAGTGCTTGCATTGCTTGTTGCTGCAGCTCTTGCGAGCCTTCTCCCCGGCAAGCGCGCGGCGAGTGTGGAGCCGGTGCTGGCCTTACGGGCAGAGTAGCACTCGTTTATGCGTGGCAGCGGACCTCACGGCTTACCAGCATGTCCGAGACGGAGCTTGCGAAGGCGAGTGTGACCACGGCGAGGCCGGTCGCCATGTTGGCACGCAGGCCCTTGCGGTCAATCTGACGGGCGGCGCGACGAAGCACGGAGGCGATAAAGTTTTCTGCGTAGCTGGAAACGATGTGCGACATGGTGACTGCTCCTGGGAAGAAAGTTTGCGGTGCTGTGTGGTTCGGTTTACGCGGCGTCGCCGCTGCCGAGGAATGTCGTGATCAGGTAGGGCGTCACGACCATGGCGAAGAACGAGGCGGTCATAAAGAAGCTGTGCATGGCGTTGGTCCTTTCCAGTTCTGTGTTGAAGCTGTTCGTGAAAGCGTCGCTTAGGCGGCGTCTGCGCTGGCCACGTGGGAGGCGACAAAGCAGGGAGCGAGCAACATGAGAATGAAGGCAGCGGCGGTAAGCAGATCGTGCATGGCAGTGGATCCTTTCAGAGTTTTGCAGGCCTGACTGCTCCTGCTCACACACTGAATATCTGCCGAACCGCGTGGGTCTGCTATGCCACTTGGGCAGTGATATCGGCTATCGTTGGCGGCACGAGAGGGTGCGGACGGGCCATGGAGGCGGAGCATCCGATGGAGTGATTGCTCCCACGTTCAGGGCTGTCTCTTGCACGGGTGGGTTGGTTCGGTGGCTCGAGTTGGGAGGCAATGAGGAAAGCGCACCTCAGCGGCTGAGCCGCGTCTTGAGGCAGACCTCTGCGGCATTGCTGAGCAATGCGCTTCCGGATGCGAGTCTACTTTGACTACCTAGAGTGGGATGACCTCTTGGTGTGACGCAATGGCAAGGCGGGTGAAGTGGCTACAATGGTCGATGTGTTGAAGACCTCGGGCCAGAGGGCCACTCTGTCGAAGCGTTCTCTGGAAGCCGGACGGCCTTCGTGGTCCTGGCGCTCTGTAGGTTGTGCCGCGCTTTGCTTGCCTGCGGTGCTGTTGACGGGCTGTCCGCAGCAGGGTGCGCCGGTAAAAGCACCCGCGCAGAAGACGGCCCCGGCATTGCCCGCTACCATCGGCGCGAACGCGGTCAATGCGCAACAGCCCATTGCGAACACCGAGCAATCGCGCAAGGTGCAGGCGCTGATGCAGCAGGTAGATAAGAGCTACAACAGCGGCGTGCAAAACTACCGCAGCGGCAGGCTTGACGCGGCTCGACTCGATTTCGACTATGCCGTTGACCTGATGCTGACCAGCGGCATCGACATCAAGAACGACGCCACGCTGAACGAAGAGTTCGAGCGCACCGTGAATGCGGTGAACGCGCTGGAAATGGATGCGCTCAAGCAGGGGAATGGCTTCAGCCCCAAGACAGAAGAGACACCGCTGGAGAGCGCGGGTGACCTGACCTTTCCACCCGATGCCGCACTTGCAGCGCGTTTGAGCAAGGAGCTCAACACAACATCGGACCTGCCGCTCGTCATCAACGACACCGTTGCCGGCTACATCAACGGGTATGCAAACTCGTCCTCGTTCAACGCGCACATGCGTCGCTCACTGGAGCGCGCGGGCCGGTATCGCGGCTACATCCAGCAGGTGCGGAAAGAAGAGGGTGTGCCGCAGGACCTGATCTACCTTGCCGTTGCCGAGTCCGGCTTTCAGTTGCAAGTGGTGAATGCAAGCAGCGGCGCAGGCGGCATGTGGCAATTCATGCCCACGGGTGCGTATGGCCTGGCGCGCAACGGATACTTCGATGAGCGCTTCGATCCGGAGAAGAGCTCCCGCGCCTACGCGCGTTACATCAAGCAGCTCTACAACCAGTTCGGCGACTGGTACCTGGCGATGGCGGCATACGACTGGGGCCCGGGCAATGTGCAGCGCGCGGTGATGCGTACGGGCTATGCGGACTACTGGGAGCTGTACCGCCGCAATGCCATGCCACGCGAGACGCGCAACTACGTTCCGCAGATTCTTGCAGCCATCATCATGGCGAAGAACCCCACGCGCTACGGCCTTGACCGCGTGATGGCCGACTCGCCGATCGAGCTCGAAACGGTGCCGGTGGACTACGCGATGGACCTGCGTCTGGTGGCGGACGTGACCGGCAGTACGCTGGCCAACATCGTCTCGCTGAACCCGGCCCTGCTGCGTCTCAACACGCCGTCGGGCATCCGCTACGACCTGCATATTCCCAAGGGCACCACGGCAGACTTCAACACACGCATCGCCGCCATCCCGGTAGAGAAGCGCGCATCGTGGCGCTTCCATGAGGTGCGTACGGGCGAGTCGCTCGACCAGGTGGCGCAACTGTTCCACGTGAGCGCGCACGACATTCGCGTGGCCAACGACCTTGAAGATACGGACCCGGTGGGCGAGGGCGACGAGCTTGTCGTGCCGGTGTACAGCGCGACCACCGCGTCCACGCGGCACCTGCAGTACACGGCGCAGTCGGGTGATTCTCTGATCACCATTGCGGACCGCTTCAACGTATCCACCGAAGAGCTGCGGTCATGGAACCATCTGGACACCACCGCAGTGGATCCCGGCACAACGCTGTATGTCTCGGAGCCGGTGCGCCTGCCTCCCGCCGGCCGCGGTCACGTGCGAGGCCGCGGCCGTTCTTATAATGCGGTACGAGGCCGTGGCCACGCATCGCGTGGCCGTGCAGGCCATGGTGGAAGCGTCGCCGCGACACGCTCATCGCGAGGTGCTTCACGAGGCAGTGTTATGGGCCGCGGATCAAGTCGAGGTGCCGCTGCAGCATCGCGCGGCAGCGGTTCTGGTACGCGCGGAGCGGCGTCTCATTCGTCGAGCGCACGCACGGCTGGATCGCTCCGTTCTGGCAGCAGGACTGCTGCGCACGCGGCATCTTCCGGTAGTGCGAAGCGTCGACGGCGTTGATACGGCACCGCCTCGATACGCTTTAAGAAAAAAGCGCGCGACAGGCAAAAGTTCTGCTTGCCATTGCACAGTATGCGGTGCACCATATTGCTGTATTCCATGCGGTCGTTTTGTTGCATCCTATGGGGCATCGCAAGCTGGAGGGGAACACCATGCCGTACGAAGACGAAGACCTGAAGCTATATGCCGCGCCCGCTGATGAAGACGAGGATATCGACGACGAGGATGATGACGACGACGATGAGGACCTTGACGATGACGACGAGGATGAAGCGGACGAGGTGCCCACCACCTCGGACGCTGACGAGGAGGACGACGAGGATGACGACGACACCCTCGACGACGAAGAAGACGACATCGACGATGAAGACGATGCCGATGACCAAAAGCTGAACGCTGAAGGCAATGACCCCATGTTGCGTGGGGAACACCATCCGGAGCCGGCGACGCTGTATGCGGCGCCCTCCAGCCAGGTGGATCCCTACACCCCTCCTGATCGTGAGTCTGGCGAGCCGGAGCAGAACCCTGCTGAGACTACGCTGGAAGACGCTCCTGCATTCAGCGAAAGCTTCTCTATCGAAAAAGAAGCATCTGCCACCTCTGCTACAACGGCAGGGGATGGCGGCCCCGGCCCTGCTGCAGCGAAGAAGTCCGCAGCGAAGAAGACCCCGGCGAAATCTGCGGCAAAGAAGGCAACTAAGTCCGCCGCGGTGAAAGCTCCCCCGGTGAAGTCGGCCGCTAAGAAGGCACCTGCGAAAGAAGCCGCGGCGAAGAGTGCTCCTGCCAAGGTGCCTGCGAAGAAAGCTCCCGCGAAAAAAGTTCCGGCAAAGAAGGTCGCCGCCAGCAAGCCAGCGAGTAAGACTCCGGCTCCAAAGACGGCAGGCAAGGTTTCCGCGGTGAGCAAGTCCGCGAAGAACGCACCCAAAGCAGTGAAAACGGCGCAGAAGAAGGCGGCGAGTAAAGCTGTCAAGGGTACAACGAAGTCTGCCACGAAGAAGCCGGTCACGGCAGTTCGTGGTGGCAAGGCCACCAGCAGTAAGGTGACCCAATCCACGCAACGAGGTAAGACGGTGGCAACCAAGAAGGCCGCAACTCCTGCCAAGAAGACCACGGCAAAGACGGCTGCAAAGACGTCCACGGCCAAGACTGCAGCGAAGAAGACCGCGCCTGCCAAGAAGACCACAACCAAGACAGCAGCCAAGAAGACCGCGCCTGCGAAGAAGACCACGGTCAAGACCGCAGCCAAGAAGACCACGGCAGCGAAGAAGACCACAACCAAAACTGCAGCCAAGAAGACCACGGCAGCAGCAAAGAAGACCAGCAAGTAAGACCGCACCACAGGCAATCCGTTCTGGAAGCAGCACGGCGTAGTTCAGGCAAGTAAAAAGGCCCGGCACCTCAATTGAGGTACCGGGCCTTTTTGCGTCTGCCTGCTTTGCCGCTATGCCTTCTTCATCGATTCGATGGCGGCAATCACTTCTTCGCTGTGGCTGGCTGGTTTCACATCCGGCCATACCTTCACCACTTTGCCCGCGGGCGAAATCAGGTAAGTCACGCGGGATGCGAACTTGTTGGCGCCGAAGCTCTTGACGGGAACGCCGTACTCGTCGATCACCTTGTGTTCGGGATCGGCAAGCAGCTTAAAGGTCAGGTTCTCCTTGGTGCAAAAAACCTTGTGGCTGTCGGCTGTGTCAAGAGAAACGCCGAGCACGGCCGCATTCAGAGCATCGTACTTCGCCTGGTCACGCTGAAAATTGTGGGCTTCCAGGGTGCATCCGCTGGTCATGTCCTTGGGATAGAAGTACAGCACAACCCACTTGCCCTTGTAGTCCTTCAAAGAGACCTGCTTCTCTTCCTGTGAGGAGAGGCTAAAGGCCGGTGCGTTGGTGCCGGGCTCAAGCAGGCCTTCGGCAGCGGCCGCCATGGCGTGCTTTGCGGTAAAGAAACTGGCGAAAATTGCGAGGACGAGCATCGTCCAAAGACCGAAGCGCTGCATGGGTAGAACCTCCGTGAGCTTGCCTGTTCAGTATAAGTACAGCGGGTCAGCAGGGTGAGCGAGTCGGCAAATCAGCGATGATTAAGGCGCAATGATTGTTTGCGCGGTAACGCAAATGCCTGCGGCATCCGCCGCGGCACGCAGGCCGGCTTCGTCGAAGATCAGCGTGCGGCCGGCTTCAACGGCGAGACAGGTGGCCCCTGCCTTCTGCATCGTCGCGACGGTGGGAACGCCGATTACGGGCACATCGAAGCGCATGTCCTGCTTCGGTTTCGCGACCTTCACGACGGTCAGACTGCGTTCGAGCGTCGAGGCAGAGTCGTCCAGCGTTCGCAGCAGTTCGCCCGCCCGAAGGATGGTTGCGTCGGTGCCTTCCATGGCCTCGACCGCGACACACGCACCAGCGGCGACCACAACGGTCTGCCCCAGGTCGAAGCCTGCGACGCCGCGCGCGACGCTGAGGCCGTAAGCGATGTCTGCCTGCTCCTGCTCAGTGGGCACACGGGCAGTCAGTGTGCCGGGCCGAGCCAGCAGCGGCTCCAGGTAAGCGGTGGACGAGATAAGCTCGATCCCCTCGTCGCCCAGCACCTTCGCAACCGCGCCCAGCAGCATGTCCGTGGACCGGGTGCGTAGGCTCATCAGCAGTTTGGCCAGCCGCCAGTCTGGCCGGATGGAGGAAAAGATCTGCTTGTGCTTGACCTGCCCGGCCATCACGGCGCGGGAGACACCCTCACGCTGAAAAGTGTCGATGAGCTTCGAGAGTTCGCCCAGCGAAAGCCAGTGCACGCGGATGCCGGGGTCAGCGGCCGCGCGGACGTTCATCTCCGGGTCGGTCTCTTCCTTGATGGCGGCAACAACGACCGTCAGGCCGCGTGCTCGCGCTGCGTCCAGCAGGAGGAAAGGGAAGCGGCCGTTGCCGGCAATCAGGCCTAGGTTGGATGTTTCAGGCGATAAAGTCGATGTCATGCTTATCAATCAGGGTGAGTAGCTTCATCGCGGACCCGCTGGGTTTCTTTTCGCCACGTTCCCACTGAGAGATAAGGTTCCTAGACAAACCGAGATACCGGGCGAACACTCCCTGACTGACTTCTTCCCGTCTGCGCAAAGACTCGATTTCCGAGGGTGTGTAGTGCTTTACGGGCGTGAGGCAGGTTTCATCGAATTCACGAAGAGTGGTCTTGCTCATCACGCCTGCCTGGGTGAAACCTTCAGCAGTCCGGTGCACCACCGCAGAGATGTTACTGGCGTACGTCTTTCGGATTTTCGCAGATCTGGCGGATTTCACCGGCTTCAATAAGGCTGCGGAGCTTCTGATCGTCATAGCGAAACACATCCTTTGCGAGTTGTCGAAAGCGCAGAAGGTCTGAGCGAGTGATGTTGGCCTGTTCGTTCTTTGCGAAGCCATACACAAAGAAGGCGAGGTGTTCTACGCGGAAGAGAACGATTGTGCGAAAGCCGCCCGACTTTCCCAATCCAGTTCTGGCGACTCGCTGCTTGAATACGCCACCGCCCAGGTCTGCGTCAATCGCACCAACCACAAGGCGCTGTACCGCATTGCACAAATCCTGATCTGCAATGCCGGCTTTGCTCTGAAACTTCGTGAACCAGTTGCTTGCAAAAACGTGCGGCTGAACGTTCTGCGGTTCGGATGCCATGCTCTTGACCTTGAGAATGAATTGGCCGAACCGGGCTGCTTGAATCTGCACAAACTATAACACCGAGTGGTACTGCGCAGACTACTTGATCACGCCGCGCTCGCTCTTCGCAATGAACTCGGCCAGGTAGCCGACGCGCTCGCCGAACTCGCCCGTGGCGACCTTTTCGCGGATCGCTTCCAGGGCCTGCGTGGTGTTGAGTTTGCTTACCTGCAGCAGGCGGTAGGCGCTGCGGAGCTGTTTCAACTCATTCGGGGTGAAGCCGCGGCGCTCGAGGCCGACCTTGTTCAGGCCGAAGGCGCGGTTTTCGCGCCGTACGCTGGTCAGGCTGTAGGGCAGCACGTCCTGCGTGATGGTGGTGCCGCCGCCGATGTAGCTGTAGGCGCCGATGGTGCAGTACTGGTGCACCGGGTTGAGGGCGCCAACCACGGCATAGTCCTCCACGGTCACGTGGCCGGCGAGCGTGGCGGCATTGGCCAGGATGCAGCCGTTGCCGATGCGGCTGTCGTGTCCGATGTGTACGTAGGCCATGATCAGGCAGTCGTCGCCCACGCGGGTTTCGCCGCCGCCGCCTACCGTGCCGCGCGAGATGGTCACGGACTCGCGGATAACGTTGCGCGCGCCGATGGTGAGGCGCGTCGGCTCCTGCCTGTACTTCAAGTCCTGCGGCTCGATGCCGAGCGAGGTGAACGGGAAAACGCGGTTATCGTCGCCTATTTTCAGCTGGCCGTTCAATACAACGTGGCTGACCAGTTCGCAATTCTCGCCAAGCACGACATTTGGGCCGATGATGCAGAACGGGCCGACCGTGCAGCTCTCGGGAATGATCGCGCCTTCTGCAACGATCGCTGAGGGGTGCACCGCCACGGCTAGACCGCCGCCTCAGGCAGGGCGTTCGAATCGGAGAGCGGGTCGGGCTGGCAGGCGTCGCCCTGCTTCGCGAGTGGGGCAGAAGCTGCGGCGAGCGCGGCTTTGGAACCCAGGTTAGCCTGCGGCGAACCTGGAGCACCCGCACCTGTGGAACTACCCGAAGCACTAGCTGTTAGCGTTGGCGCGGGATTGCCTGGACGCGGGACGAGCTGGCACATTACGGTCGCCTCGCAGGCCACCTTGCCGTCTACCGTGGCCACGCCGCGCATCTTTACGGCGGTTGTGCGCCAGTTAAGCACTGTCACCTCAATGCGCAACTGGTCGCCCGGCGTAACGGGCTTGCGAAACTTCGCGCTGTCGATGCCGGTAAAGACCATCAGCTTGCCTTCGCGGTCGGGAATTTCACTCAGCAGAAGCGCGCCGCCAGCCTGCGCGATGGCCTCGATGATGAGCACGCCGGGCATCAGGGGAAAGTCCGGGAAGTGCCCCTGGAAGTGCGGCTCGTTGGCCGTCACGTTCTTGAGGCAGACGATGCGTTGCTTCGGCTCAACCTCGAGCACGCGGTCGATCAGCAGAAACGGATAGCGGTGCGGCAGCAGGCGCATGATCTGCTGAATATCGAACGGCGCTTGCGGAGTCTGACTGGCTTCTGGCATGGCTCAGGAAAGTATAGAAGAGCCACAAGTTCGGCGTGAACGCGCGATGTGTTTGAATCCTCCCTATGAAGATTGCCAGTTGGAATGTGAACTCGATCCGCGCGCGCATGCCCATTCTGCGGGCGTGGGGGCAGGGGGTGCCGCCGGGCGGGCTGATGCTGGCGGAGTTTCAGGGCCTCGCATTTACCACGGACCCACTGCGCGAACTCGGCTACCACTCCGTCGCCGTGACGCAGAAGAGCTACAACGGCGTGGCCGTGCTGTCGCGCGAGCCGATCGAGGTGCTAACCACCACGCTTGCAGGCGACGTGGAAGACAGCCACGCGCGCTTTCTTGAGGTGCTTGTCTCCGACATCCGTATGGTGGCCATCTACCTGCCGAACGGCAATCCCATCGGCACGGAAAAGTTCGAGTACAAGATGCGCTGGATGGACCGCCTGCTCGCGGAGATGCGCGTGTGGATTGCCGACAGCACGCCCACGCTCATCGGCGGCGACTTCAACGTTATCCCCACGGACATCGACTGCCACAAGCCCGCAAGCTGGGTGAAGGACGCGCTCTTCCAGCCCGAAACCAAAGCCCGCTACGCACAAATGCTAGCAATGGGCTACGTGGACGCCTTCCGCTCGCTCCACCCGGACCAGGGCGGTCTCTTCACCTACTGGGACTACTTCCGCAACGCCTTCGAGACCAACCGAGGCATCCGCATCGACCACTTCCTGATCTCACCCGCGCTGGTGCCCAGGCTGGCAGGATGCGTGATCGACCGCGCACCGCGCGTGCTGGAGAAGCCAAGCGACCACACGCCAATTGTGATGGAGTTACGGGATTGAGCTGGTTGAAACGGTCTCTGTAGTAGAGAGACAAGCCGACTTGTCGATGCTCACGTCGCATAACGAGTGCTAAAACAGCCCACTTAGCGCCGAGACTATCATTCCGTGATGGCGAGTGCGGGTGGCCCATACATCGCGGCTTTATGCGATGTGTGGGTTCTGCATGCGAATATCAGCTTTTGTGGTTGGGACAATGCCATCCCGCACATTGCAAAGCGCAATATACGGGGACCCGGCTTCTGTGACTGTGGTTTGCCTGTAAGTGTTCTCTTGCCTTAGAGAAGGTGCTGATGATGGAACGTATTTGGAAATGCGTGGTGACGGCGGGCATTCTGTGTTTGTTTGTCGGTATAGGAGCGTTCCTTCTTGACCTTGCAAGCCGATTCAATTTTGTCTTCATCCAAGGCAGGTACGAAGTCTTCGGATGGGCGGCCATTCTAGGCGTTGTGATGACATCTGCCGGACTTGTTGGATGGGCAAGGCATATACCGAGGCAAGAGCGATCTTCCATGATTGGCTATGTAGTTCTGTTTCCTTGTATTGTCGGGTTTGTGTGCTACGTCATAGATGGTTGGAACATCCACGGGACAGCGGGTATCGCTATGGCACTTCTTCTCGCGGCTCTTTTTTTATGCCTTGTGCTTCTGATCCTGCCGCCAGGTCAGCTTCGATAAATTTTGTCGAAGGACGCCCAAACGTAATACACAGGCTCAATCTGAAAGGAAACTATATGGTCTGTCTCGCAAAAGCTCTCACCTGTGGAATGTTCGTCGTTAGCACTGCCGCATTCGCGCAGCAACCGGTCACTCCCGCCGCCGAGGCGCTGGCCGCGTACAAGCGCATCATGCCCAACGTAATCAAGGCGGCGGAGAAGATGCCTGCGGAGAGCTACACCTTTAAGCCGACGCTGGACATCCGCTCCTTCGCGCGCGTGGTGAACCACGTGACGGAAGCGCAGTTTCATACCTGCACCACGCTCAACGGCACCGCGTTCGATCCGAAGTCGGTGCCGTCCGATACGGCGGACAAGGACACCGTCCTCGCCGGCCTGAAGGCGAGCTTCGCCGAGTGCGACAGGGCCTACGGCGCGCTTACGCCGGAGAACTACGCCGAGGTGATCGCCACAGGCACGGCGAAGCGCACGCGCGTGGGCATGGCCTTTGGCAACATCTCGCATGACAACGAGCAGTATGCGGAACTCTCGACCTACCTGCGGCTCAAGGGACTGGTGCCGCCCACAAGCGAGAAGTAGAGAGGTATCGCGGACAGGCCGTTGCTTTCCCTTTCATCACCTGTTCCAGCCCCGTAACGCCCATTGTGCCTCGTTGGACAAGCGTTGTTGTGCCCGTACTTGGCATGATGCGAAGATTAGGCACTCATGCTGAATCGCCGAAGCTTTCTGCAGACTGCCGCCGCACTGACCGTGATGTCCGCCATGCCCGCTCGGGCCAATGCGGGGCTGCCGATTCGCACGGCGGTCGAATACAACATGCTGCCTGAGGGCCTCACGATCTTGCAGCGTTTTCAGCTTGCAAAAGACTGCGGCTATGAGCAGATTGAATGTCCCACCACGCCGGACCAGGCTGCCGCGGAGGAAATGAAGAGTGCCTCTGACACAGTTGGGCTGCCAATCCACTCCGTGATGAACATGGACCACTGGAAGTATCCCTTCAGCTCTCCCGATCCCGCAGTGGTTGAGAAGAGCCTCGAAGGTGCGCGCACCTCCATCCACAATGCGCATCTTTGGGGAGCATCGACCGTTCTGCTGGTGCCGGCCGTGGTGAATGCCCAGGTTTCGTACAAGGACGCATATGCACGTTCGCAGGCGGCAATCCGGCGGCTGCTTCCCCTTTCCGAGAAGATGAAGATCGTGCTCGCCCTGGAAGAGGTCTGGAACAAGTTTCTTCTCAGTCCGCTGGAGTTTGCGCGCTATCTCGACGAGTTCAACTCGCCACGCATACGCGCCTATTTCGACGTGGGTAACGTTGTGCTTTACGGCTACCCGCAGGACTGGATTCGCATCCTCGGCAATCGCATCGTCAAGCTGCACATCAAGGACTTCTCGTTTCAGCGGGATAAAGTCAGCGGCGACACGGTGGCGCGCTGGGTCGGTCTCGGCGAGGGCGATATCGACTGGACGGCCGTTCACGCAGCGCTTGCAGGGATTGGCTATCACGGCACCGCTACGCTCGAGCTAAACTCCGGCAATGCGGTCTACCTGAAGGAGCAGCGGCGCCGCTTTGGCCGTATCCTGGCAGGCGAAGCGCCTAAGTAAGCCTGTAAATTGCTATGCAAGGGCACGTGGACGCAGATTCGGTGTCTAACGGACATGCAGTTCCTCTTCGCGTGCCTTTTCCTATTCACTTCCACCATTGTGGGGCAAAGCCTGGGGTTGGAGAGTCGTCCGGTCCGGCACTTTGAAGTGAACAAAGCATCGAGGCTCGCCGCGGTCGCATACCTTGGCTCTCTCACTGACACAAGCGTCCTGGTGGAAATGATTGACCTGGGCCAGTGGCAATCGGCTGTATCGCTGACTGCTGACGGCGCTGCTCTGGGTGCGATCGCAAAGCGTATTCTCCCGCCTGGCTACGCGTTCCGGAGCGAGGGTGCGCTGCTCCTTATCTTTCCGGAAACAGGGCCGCGAGACGCTGTTGCAAGAATGAAGCTGGGGCACTTTCGATTTCATACGGACGGCCTCTCGGCCTTGCTGCCTTACATCGGTTCCGGGTGCGCGAGGTGACGGGGTGCCATCCGCGGGGCTATGCATGGGCTGGTCCGCCGATGTCGCTTGCGATTCCGCCGATCGACGTGCGTGATGCGACGCTCGAGAAATTGCGGTCCGCGTTGCGGGCGCGCCGGAGCCCACCATGTGGATCATTCGCCACACTGCTGAGACAAGGGG
>CALMAP010000022.1:0-5878 GCA_937859825.1 uncultured Terriglobus sp.
CTGCTCGACTCTCTTCCGCCCGGCACAGTGCAGTGGGACTGCAAACTCGAATCTGCAGAGTTGCAGGGAGAGCGGGTGTTGTTGCGCTTTGCAAGCGGACGGACCGCATTAGCGGACATCGCGATCGGCAGCGATGGCGCGAACTCTCGTTTGCGTGAGTTGGTCACTCCTATCCGACCGCAGTATGTCGGAGTCTCGCTTGTGGAGGCTCTTGTTCCTGCGGCGAAGCAGACAATACCGGAGCTGTGGGATCTGCTCGGCGGGTCAGCACTGATCGCTCTGGGAGGCGAAAGAACCCTCGGCATGGGAACAAAGCCTGACGGCAGCGTGCTGCTGTACGCAGGATTGAAGACCCATGATGACGCCGCGAGACTTAGCCTTGAAGAGGCAAGCAGCGCGAATGAGCGAGTGGCATGGTTCCACGATAACTTCCAGGGATGGGGCGAGATCTGGGACCCTCTTTTCCGGGAAGCTGCGTCGACGGTATGGCGTCCGCTACTCGTTTGCCCGGCGGATCAGCCGTGGGAGCCAAAGCCCAATGTCACCTTGATAGGCGACGCAGCGCACGTAATGCCACCGTACGCAGGCGAAGGCGTGAACATGGCAATGCTCGATGCCCTGGTGCTGTCACAACTCCTTCTAAGCCAAGACAAATCGTCTGACGCGATCGCGGCGTACGAGACCGAGATGTTTGACCGGATGCGGCACATCACGGCGGACACGATGGTGAACACAGAAATGTTCTACGCGCCAGATGCTTCCGATCGCGTTGTAGCATTGTTCCGCAGCTTTAGCGGACCGGAGGCCGTTCCGCCAGCCGCAGAAGCTTGATGCGAGCCTTTCCTCTCAAATAGTGGGAGCAGCACTTCAAAGATTTTGGTGCAGGCCCAACCGCGATATCCGCGTTCAGAGCCTGGTTTTGCCAAAAGCTATGTGTGGGCGAAAGTCTCGTACCACTACGACTTGAAATCGACCAAAGTGACGCAGCTTTGGTTCGCCCAAGATCGCTCTCCCTCTCGCCTGTAAACACGACGCTGGAGGAACCGGATCGGATGCCGCCGAGAGATACAGCATGCAATGGTAAGCGCACAACACCCGAAGATGTTGACCTTACACCCCCCGAAATTGGCTATGTTTAACTCCCTTGACGCTCTTATCGGGCGAGCTTTATATATCAGTAGCGGTCGTTGCATCGAGTGGTGTTGACGTTCTTGGGTTGAGGACATCGCTGGAGGATCAATGAAAGCCGTAACTATCCATGAGCATGGTGAGCCCGCAGTTCTAAAGTATGAGAAAGTCCCGGCTACAAGCGATTGAGGCCGGGTGTCGGGATCACCATGGAGACCGTGATTGCCTTTCATCGAGCACTACTTTGCCGGCCATGATGAACCTGCATACTCTCGTCTGCACGACATTCATGAGGTCTGGCAAGCAGGCGCATACAGCATCAAAAAGCAGGAGCTCGCTACGCAAAGGGAGTGTGTAGCTTTCCGCAAACCCGTAACTTACTTCCTATCACTTGAATCTTTGGACCTATTGGACGATCCGATTGCCAGATGCGTTCTGATTGCCAGATGCGTTCTGATCGTAGTCGCACCTAACTTCTTCTGGAGGTGAGCCTATTTCCCGTCCACTGCAGGTTGGCATTATCGGCGCGAGCGCCGAAAGAGGCTGGGCACGTGATTCCCACGTTCCAGCCGTTCAGAAACTGGATGGCATCGAGTTGGCCGCGGTCGTGTCAGGCACCCGGGCCGGCGCTGACGCGGCTGCCAAGGCTTTCCATGTAAAGGCTGCATACGCCACAGCTGACGATCTCTTCCGCGACCCGAGCATTGATATCGTCTCCGTTGCCGTGAAAGTTCCTGATCATCGCGATCTGGTGCTGGGTGCGTTAGCAGCGGGTAAACACCTCTACTGCGAGTGGCCACTTGGTAGAAATCTGGAGGAAAGCGAAGAGCTTGCCTCGGCAGCAAAGACTGCGGGAGTCCATTGTGCTATCGGATTACAGACTCGGATGAACCCGGCGGTACGGCAAGCTCAATCATTGTTGGCCACAGGAGCAATCGGGCGGTTGCTAAGCGCACGCGTTACGTCGACTGCAGTGGCCTACGGACCCAAGGTTGAAAAAGCGATGGCCTTCGGAGAGGATGGTGCAAACGGTGTCACCCTCGTCACCATACAAGGTGGTCACACGCTGGATCTTGTGATCAAGCTCCTCGGAGAGTTGGAGGATGTCTCTGCCCTCGCAACGACTCAGTTTCCAGAGGTCTACATCGGTGATTCTACCCAGCCCCAACGAAGGTCTACTCCCGATCATCTTCTTGTGCACTCGCGGCTTGCATCAGGTTTACCCGTCGGGATAGAAGTGGCAGGCGGGAGACCCGCCGGCAATACACCCTTCCTGTTTCAGGTGGTGGGCGAGAAAGGCGAGCTCCTGCTTGCAGGAGGCGCGCCCCGAGGCTTTCAGTCGGGTAAATTACGCCTCAGCATGAATGGTCAAGAGCAAGAGGTGGATGAAGGTGAGTTGGCGGGCTTGCCGGAGAATGCCTTCAATGTGGCGGGCGTCTACGCCACATTACGGGACGACATCAACTCCGGTACCCATACCGTTGCTGATTTTGATCATGCGGTTCAGCTGACCCGGCTCATCGACGCCGCTCTATCTTCCTCAGAGGAAGGCAGGCGAAAGCTGTACAACCACTGGCCCTCGCGAGACGCATCGCCCAAGGCGAAGGAGGTGTCCGGTAGGGACGCATAGGCCTTTTACCTGCTCAGTTCCTGTGCGCACCACGCAGGCGCATACACCCAGAGATGAGCGGGGATTCAGTTTTACTGGAAGGGACAGGACGTAAGGACACGCAAGGGCGGCAGAACAGCCAATCGCATCTAATTTCTCCGCCGTCGCACTCAGTTGCGAGCGCGCTACAGCAAACTGCAATCAGACGCAACAACATCCGACGCAGGATGGCGGGACGAACGTTTCCTTACGCTACCATCACCTGTGGACAGTCCTCTACACTTCCCTTGATGGACCGCCAAATCGCCGCCAAGCACATGCTGCGCATCTGATGGACACACTGAGTCAGCAGCTTCGTACCTTTCAGTGGTCTACCTCAGAGCCTTTTCACTCACTGCTGTGCCTGCCGGCGGTGGGCGTGCCGCTCTACCTGGGTGTCAAGCTTGGATATCCCGGAACGGGCGTGCTGATGGCGGGCGGTGCCCAGTGCGTGGGCTTCGGTTCGTTTCAGCAGCCGCTCTTTCGACGCTCCGGCCCGATGGTTCTGGCAACGATCGGGATTGCCATCTCCGCCATGGTGGGAGCGCTTTGCCGGGACAATACCTATGCCCTGCTTGCCGCCACATTGGTGTGGACGCTGCTGTATGGCCTGAGCAACAGCATCAGCAGCGCGACGGCGTGGGTGGGTCAACAATGCTGCGTCTTCCTGATCGTCTCCTCTGCTGCTGCCAGCACTCCGGGCACCACGCATGACCTTGTGAACAGCGCCCTGTTGCGCGGAGCGGGCGTGCTGGCAGGCGGCGCATTACAGACATGCCTGCTGCTTGCGCTGCGGTACTGGTTCCCGCAGGCACAAACGATCTTTAGCAATCCGGATTTCGATCCCACCCGCTTTCAACGCAGCTTTCTCAGGGAGCAGTTGCGCTGGGATTCCGGCACCATGCAGTATTCCCTGCGTGTCTGCATCACGGGCGTGCTCGCTGTTTTGCTCTATCGCCAGTTCACCTTTCAGAGCGCCTACTGGATCGGCATGACCGCCGTACTCATTCCCAAACCCGAGTGGGCACAGACCGCGGCCCGCTCGGTGCTGCGCACCGTCGGCACCTTCCTGGGCGCGGCGCTCAGCACACTGCTTGTCATTGCCGTTCATCCTCGTGGCGAGGTGCTTACGCTGCTGGTGCTCCTCTTTCTTTATCTGACGTACCTGTTCAACAACGTGAACTACGGCGTATTCGCCATGGCGCTTACGGGCTACATCTGCTTTCTTCTGGCTGTCGTG
This sequence comes from uncultured Terriglobus sp., assembly GCA_937859825.1. Lineage (GTDB taxonomy): Bacteria > Acidobacteriota > Terriglobia > Terriglobales > Acidobacteriaceae > Terriglobus. Next base: position 4,017 of record CALMAP010000022.1, read on the forward strand.
CGTAATCCGGCACGCGACGTGCTGGCCCACCGCATGGAAGCGACGGCCATCGGATGCTCGCTCGCCATCAGCATCCATCTGTTGTTCATCGGCACACGGCACGCCTTCGGCCTGGCTTCACCGCACCTTCACACACTTGAGGAGCGGCTCGGCTTTCACAGGTCCGAGCAGCTTTAAGGAGTTTCCGCTTTACGCCTCTCTGGCGAGTTTCTCTGGTGCGCTGTTACGCTGGCTGTCCTGGACCACGCAAGGAGAATGGGATGATCCTGGGAACGAAGCGCCTGTGTGTGCTCATATTGGGGGTACTGCTTGGTTGCACTGCTATCGGCAAGGCAGATCCACTCGTCGTCAAAACCGCACAAGGCAGAGCCCAGGGCAAGACCATAGGCGATGGAAAGGTGCGCGCCTGGCTAGGCGTCCCCTATGCCGCTCCGCCCGTGGGCGATTTGCGCTGGAAGGCGCCGCAGCCTGCGGCAGCATGGCAAGGTGTGCGTGACAGTACACGCTACGGCGCCCATTGCGCTCAGAACCATGTCTTCGACGACATGATCTTTCAGGACAATGGCCCTGGCGAAGACTGCCTCTTTTTGAACGTCTTCGTTCCTGCCAACGCAAAGGCCAAAGCCAGACTGCCAGTCATGTTCTGGATCCATGGTGGAGGCTTCTACGGCGGCGCCAGCAATGAACCTCGCCATAACGGCGACTTCCTCCCGCAGCAGGGCGTCGTTCTGGTCACCATGAATTACCGTCTGGGAGTGTTCGGCTTTCTCGCTACCTCTGATCTTGCAAAGGAGGCAGGCGGCGCGGCAGGAAACTACGGCTTAATGGACATGATTGCCGCTCTCCAGTGGGTGAAGACCAACATCGGCAACTTCGGCGGCGATCCTGGTAACGTGACAATCTTCGGCGAGAGCGCGGGTTCCTTCGCGGTAAGCACCCTCATGGCTGCGCCGCTGGCACGCGGCCTGTTCCACAAGGCGATTGGAGAAAGCGGTGCTGCCGTCACCAACTCCACCCTCGCGTTTCAGCCGCTGAATGCACGTGAGATCAAAGACGCAACGTGGGTTGCCGGCCTGAAGGTCCATTCGCTTGCGGAGCTTCGCGCGCTACCCACGCAAACCATCCTGGATGGGGCAAAGCAGCCGGGCGTGAGCTTTCCTCCTGACATTGACGGTAAGGTACTCACAGAACCCGTATCTGCCACGTACAAAGCCGGTAGGCAGGCCCATGTTCCCCTGATTGCCGGTTGGAATGCCGACGAGGGCGCCTCGGTCAGCACCCGCGAGATGTCTGCCGAAAAGTGGAAGTCGGCAGCGCGTGAGTACTTCCCCGATCGCACGGAAGCCTTTCTGAGACTCTACCCCGGTGACACCACTCCTCAGGCGGTCCGCTCCGCAACCGACTTTGCCAGCGACCAGTTCATCGGTTACGGCACGTGGAAGTGGCTGGAAGAACATCGAACCACCGGCGATGCTTCCCTCTTTCGTTATCACTTCGAGCTGCCCGCAACGCCCAGCAAATACCACCTGGGCACCTACGCCTTCCACTCGGACGACATCGAGTATGTCTTCGGCACGCTTGACACACGGCCCGGCTTCAACGTCAGGCCAGAGGACCGCATATTAAGCAAGCAGATGATGACCTACTGGGCGAATTTTGCGAAAACAGGCGATCCGAACGGTGGTGACCTGCCGAAGTGGCTGTCTTACAAGTCTGCGGGGTATCCGCTGATCCATCTGGATGCGACGATCACCTCGGGACCGGACGCCATCCGCGACCGCTATCTCTTCCTCGAACAGGGCATGCCTCCGCGGCAACGCTAGCGTTCGCGGATGGAACCCAAGGCTCGGACGACTCTGTCC
>CALMAP010000022.1:5888-6289 GCA_937859825.1 uncultured Terriglobus sp.
GAGACATGACCAGCCACTCCGATCCTGAAATTCAGAATCCCGAGGCACACATCAAACTTCATGGAGGACTCTGCGCTGATTCTGTTCCAGGATTGCCAGAACCGATAGCCTTACTGAAATGGCCAGGAAGCTGCGAGTTGGTGTGTTGTTCGGTGGTCGCTCCGGCGAACATGAAGTGTCTTTGCGTTCGGCGCAATCGATCCTGAAGGCGATTGATCGCAACCGGTATGAGGTTGTTCCTATCGGTATCAGCAAAGCTGGCAAGTGGCGGAATGGCGAAGCCGCACAGGCGCTGCTTACCGGCTCCACTTCACCGAAGCTGGGCAACGGAACAAAGCCCGTAGACCTTGTCTCTCCGGACAACCTGGATACCAGCAGGCTCGATGTGGTCTTTCCGGTCC
>CALMAP010000023.1 GCA_937859825.1 uncultured Terriglobus sp.
ACTGATGCAGCCGGACCGGCCAGTTCGGCTCGCCTATGTCGTCAGTCATCCAATCCAGTACCAGTCGCCGCTTTTGCGGAAGATCGCGGCTGATCCTGCCATCGATCTGACTGTGTTTTACTGCTCCGATTTTTCGTTGGGGTCCTACAAAGACGAGGGGTTCGGCGCGCAGTTTTCGTGGGATGTCCCGCTAACAGAAGGGTTCCGCTTTGTTGTCCTTCCGCGCTGGCGCGAAACCACAACTCCAGGCACGCTCGCACCTGTCAGCCGCGGCTTTCTTCGGGCGTTTCTCAAAGGGATTCATGGCAGGCGTTTCGACGTGATGTGGGTTCACGGGTACAGCAGCATCAACGCTATTCACGCGATACTTGCCGCAAGGATGACTGGGATGCCGGTGCTGGTGCGCGCCGAACCCTGGTTGAGTGACCGCACCCGTTCCAAGCAGAAGCTGTTTGTGAAAGGCATCTACTTCAAGCTGCTGAAGGCAGCTATTTCTGCCGCGATGCCGATCGGAACACGCAATGCAGAGTACTGGACACATTACTTTGGCCCAGACTTTCCGAAGTTCCTGGTCCCTTATGCCGTAGACAACGACTTCTTTGCCTGCGGAAGGGCCGCAGCAACGCCCACCCGAAACGAACTTCAGGCAGAACTGGACCTCGATCCCTCGAGGCCTGTGATTCTCTTTGCGTCCAAGCTCCAGATTCGCAAACTCTGCGACGATCTGCTCGAGGCCTACCTGTCCATGATCGAGAGCATGGCGCCAGAAAAGCAGCCGTATCTCCTGATTGTGGGAGACGGAGAGCAGATGGCACAGCTCAAGGCGCGCGTGCAGCAGGCGTCGGCCCACCTTGTGCGTTTTGCGGGTTTCCGCAACCAAAGTGAACTTCCCCGCTTCTTCGATCTCTCTTCCGTATTCGTTCTGCCTTCCCGCCATGAAGCCTGGGGCCTGATCGTCAACGAGGTGATGGCGTGCGGCTTGCCCGTGATCGTTTCAGACGATGTAGGCTGCGCCATCGACCTTGTACGCAATGGCGAGAACGGCTTTATTTACCCCGTAGGTGACCGGGCTGCACTGCAGCAAGCGCTGGAGGCATCGATCCAACCCGGCGTTGCGGAACGCATGGGTGAGCGCAGCAAAGAGATCATCAGCACTTGGAGCTTTACGGAAGACCTTGCAGGACTCAAACAGGCACTTGCGCACGTGCTGCGGGGCCGGCTCAAGCTGCCCGAGAGCACGATGGATTCCGCGTTGGAGCGCCGCTAGTGCGTCCGGCCCACTACAGCGCGGCGGAGCAGATCGAGTCAGACCGGCATCCGGCGCAGCGGCCCGCATTTTCTTTGAAGAATCGCATGATGCGCGCGCTCTGGGGCATCACTTCGGCAGTGTTCTTTCGCCTCTCTCCGAGGCCTTTGCACGCGTGGCGGGCCTTCCTCCTGCGCTGCTTTGGCGCGACGCTTGGGCGGGCCTCCCACATCTATCCCAAGGCGAAAATCTGGGCGCCTTGGAACCTGCATTGCTCCGACTATGTCGCCATTGCTGACGGTGCGGATATCTATAATCCCGCACCGATGTACTTCGGAGAGTTCGCCATCGTCTCGCAGGACAGCTACGTCTGCGGCGCGACCCACGACTACGACGACCCGGACTTCCCGCTGCTCGCCTTTGAAATGCACATTGGCACACGTGCCTGGATCTGTGCCCGCGCTTGCGTCGCTCCGGGGGTGCGGGTGGGCGATGGCGCGGTGCTCGCCCTGGCCTCAGTTGCCACGCGCGACCTTGATCCGTGGAGCATCTATGCCGGAGCACCGGCGAAGAAGGTAAAGGAGCGCGCGCAGACCATCCTTCAGGTGCCTTCCCGATGATCTCCGTGCTAATTCTGACCCGCAACGAGGCCGAGGTAATCGAAGGTGCGCTGCGTAGCGTTGACTGGTCTGACGACGTGCACGTGCTGGATTCATCTTCGACAGACGGCACCCAGAATTTGGCACGCGCACTCGGCGCAACAGTAACGGAACGATCGTTCGACGGCTACGCCTCTCAGCGCAATTTCGGGCTGAAGCTGCCTTTTCGCAACGAATGGATCTTTATTCTCGACGCAGATGAGCGGCCAAGCTCTGAACTCTCGCAAGAGATGCTTCAGCGCACTCGCACGGCATCCGCAGAGACCGGCGCGTTTCGTCTTCTTCGTCGTGACTTCTTCTGGGGGCGCTGGCTGAAGCATGCACAGATCACCCCCTCCTACGTGCGTCTCGTGCGTCGGGGTTCAGCGCAATACGTGCGGGAAGTCAACGAGGTGCTCGAAGTCAACGGCGCCGTGGAAGACCTGAAAGCACCCTTGCTCCACTATCCGTTCAGCAAGGGTCTCTCCTGGTGGATTGCCCGCCATAACACCTATTCCACCATGGAGGCCACCCTGCTGGTCGATGGCTCCGCAACGGCAAACGCCTCCTGGAGGGAGGCGCTGTTCGGAAAAACCCCGCAGAGCCGGCGCATTGCGCAGAAGGCGATCTTTTACAAGGTCCCGTTTCGCCCCGCGTTCAAATGGGTTTATATGGTGTTGTGGCGACGTGCGCTTCTGGATGGCATACCCGGAGTTACCTATGCCACCCTGCAGTCGATCTACGAATATTTCATCGAGGCGAAACGGCGAGAGTTGCTACGACAGAGGCAAGGGTTGGCGGAAGAGGCAGGCGAGCTAGCTCAGAAACGAAGCTAGCTGCGCAGCTTTGCCAACAGATCGGTCGGGTGTACAGGTTTGGCAAGAATCTCGAACTCATGCCCCTGAGAACGCGCTTTCTCTAGCAGATCTGCCGTTGCAGCCTGACCGCTGAACAGCAGGATTTTGCACTGCGGCAGCTTCGCGCGTATCTGAATAGCTGCCTCAATCCCGGTCATGCCGGTCATGATCACGTCCGAAATCAGCATATTGGGCTGGAATGCCTCAATGCTTTCCAGGGCATTCTCCCCTGAGTACACGGCGCGTGCCTCGAAGCCGGCTTGATTGAGGATGATTGCCAGGGTATTCGCGATCACCTGCTCATCGTCTGCGACTAATACTTTCGGCTTTGCGGTTCCGTTGGTCATATCTCATTTGACGATACCCACCAGAGAGCATGATGGCAAGCGGCCGCAGCACCGTATGGAAGACCGCCGAAACGCAACACGGTTACGCCGGTGCATCATCCGGAATTATGGACCGGATGGTACGCTCGAAAGACATTCTTCTCTCCATACCTCTGGAGTCCGGATCCACCGCTTCACCCCTTCTTCCAAACAGCAGGAGTTCAGCATGGCCGAAGCGATCATCCGCGCGGAACAGGTCGAAAAGTACTACGCGCAGCCGAGCGAGAACCGCATTCAGGTCATTTCACCCACAGACCTTGCCATTTCCCCGGGTGAGATCGTTGCGCTGCTTGGCCCTTCCGGTTCGGGTAAGTCGACGCTGTTGCGCATGCTGACCGGCCTCTCCGTTCCCTCGGCCGGGCAGGTGTTCTGGCACGGAAGACCGATCGGCGAATCCGAGGCGAACGTCTCCATCGTCTTTCAGAGCTTTGCTCTGTTCCCCTGGCTCACCGTTCTTGAGAATGTGGAAGCTCCGCTCCAAGCGAAAGGTGTGGGACCTGCCGAACGCAGGCAGCGCGCCATGAAGATGCTGGACACTGTGGGACTCGACGGTTTTCAGCACGCGTTTCCGAAGGAACTTTCCGGCGGCATGCGCCAGCGTGTCGGCTTCGCACGGGCGCTGGTGGTAGAACCCGAAGTGCTGTTCATGGACGAACCCTTCTCCGCACTGGACGTGCTTACCGCTGAGAACCTGCGCAGCGAGTTGCTCGAGCTCTGGCAAAAGAAGACGATGCCCACGCAGTCGATTTTTCTGGTCACGCACAACATCGAGGAAGCTGTGCTGCTTGCCGACCGCATCATTGTGCTCGGCCGCAATCCTGGGCACATCCGCACCGACTTTCGCGTGCATCTGCAGCATCCACGCGACCGCAAAACGGCTGCTTTCACGCAACTGGTGGACTACATCTACAAGGTGCTCACGCAGCCCGAAGCACAACCACCCGACCTGCCGCGCACGGCGGATGGAAGACGTGTACGCGACCAGCGCTTGATGCGTTACCAGATGCTCCCGCATGCACGACCCGGCGGTATCGCCGGTCTACTGGAGTTGATGGTGGACCATGGCGGTAGCGCCGACATTTACAGGCTGGCAGACGACCTCGCATTTGAGATCGACGACCTCTTGCCGATTGTGGACGCGGCCGCCCTGCTTGGGCTGCTGCATGTGCAGGAAGGCGATGCCACCCTGACACCCACCGGGAGTGAATACGCTCACGCTGAGATCCTGCAGCAGAAGGAGATTTTTCGCGAGGCTGCGGTCAACAACGTCCTTTTGCTGCGCCAGATCGTGCGCGCTTTGAATGCAAAAAGCGATGGCAGCGTACCGGAGGAATTCTTTCATGACATGCTCGACGAGCAGTTCAGCGAAGAGGAGACGCTCCGTCAGCTTGAGACTGCGGTGAACTGGGGCAGGTACGCCGAACTGTTCGACTTCGACGGCAACCGCCGCCGCTTTGTTCAGGCAAGCGCGCAACCGATTGAACTGACCGGCGAGGAAATTGAAGCGTGAGTAACGCGACTGCCTCCAACTCCCGGAGCGGCAACGCCCGATGAAGCTGCTGCCGACAGGTTTCGGCCTGCATCGCTCGCGGGAGTCCGCGGAGCCGCAGACGCTTGCCCGCACGCTTGTGCTGCAACGCACGTGGCCTGTGCTGCTGGACATCTTTGTTGCCCTGGTCGGCCTCGCCTGCTTTTATGCCGTGGTGCAGATTGCCCGGCTCTGGGTGGGGCAGGCACAGCCGGACGTCGTGCTGTCGCTTTCTCCACGTGCGCTGCCGCGTTATGCGTTCTATTCGATCGTTCGCATGGGGCTGGCCTATCTGCTGAGCCTGCTGTTTGCCGTCGGCTATGGTTACGTGGCCGCGTACAGCCGAAGGCTCGAAGCGCTCATGATCGCGGCGCTTGACATCCTCCAGTCCATCCCAGTCCTCAGCTTTCTTCCGGGGGTCATGCTGGCCATGGTCGCGCTCTTTCCCTCAAGGCAGGTGGGGCTGGAACTTGGCGCGATTGTGCTGATCTTTACGGGCCAGGTGTGGAACATGGCCTTCTCGTTCTACTCGTCTTTGAAGAGCCTGCCCAAAGAGCTCGTGGAGGCGTCGGCGATCTACGGCTACTCGCGATGGCAACGCCTGCTGCAGCTGGAACTACCATCCGCCGCCATCGGACTGATCTGGAACAGCATGGTCTCAGTCGCGGGCGGCTGGTTCTTCCTGATGGCATGCGAGATGTTCGTGCTCGGCTCCCGCGACTTCCGCCTGCCGGGGCTCGGCAGTTACCTGCAGACGGCGGCTTCCAGCGGCAACTATGTGGCGATCCTATGGGGACTGCTGACGATGGTGCTGATCATCGTTGCGACCGACCAACTGCTGTGGCGTCCGCTGATTGCATGGAGCGACAAATTCAAATTTGAACAAGTCGAGAGTACGAAGCGCGTGCGTTCACCACTGCTCTATGCCTTGCAGGAATCTTCCGTGCTGCGCAGCTTTCGTGACCACGCCCTGAAGCCCTTGGGCGAGCACCTCTATCGGCGTTTCGCACACCAGCACCACGCCACGCCGGAGTATGTGGAGGCGCAACAGCGAAAGCCTTCGTCATGGCAACGCAATCTGGTCTATGCCGTTGCCCTTGCCGTGATTCTGGCGAGCGCCTTGAAAGCGCTGCAGCTTCTGCGTTCCCTGCATGTTTTTGAGGTGAAACTGATTCTTCTCGGAGCGGCCGCCACGTTTCTGCGAGTCACCATCGCTTTGGTACTCGCCTCTGCGTGGACGATCCCGGTTGGAGTCGCCATCGGCTTTCATCCGCGCCTTGCACGCATCGCGCAGCCTGTTGCCCAGATTGCCGCGAGCGTGCCGGCAACCGCCCTCTTCCCTGTGCTCCTGGTGCTGCTGGTGCGCAACGGCGGCGGCATGAACGTGGGATCGGTGCTGCTGATGCTGCTGGGAACGCAGTGGTACATTCTGTTCAACGTAATCGCAGGAGCCATTGCTATCCCCAGCGATTTGAAAGAAGTCTCCCGCCTCTTCCATTTCACGCACTGGCAGCACTGGCGCACGGTTATCCTGCCCGGCATCTTCCCTTTCCTCATCACGGGCCTGGTAACAGCCTCCGGTGGCGCGTGGAACGCCAGCATTATTGCGGAGTACTTTCGCCTGAAAGGCAATACGCTTACGGCGTTCGGCCTGGGAGAACAGATCAGCGCGGCGACGGACAGCGGGCGCTTTGCGGCACTCCTGCTGGCGACCATCGTAATGGCGCTGATGGTGGTCACAATCAATCGGCTATTGTGGCGACCACTCTTCCGTCTGGCTGAAACAAAGTATCGTCTTGGCGCTTAGGTGTTGAGGACGCGGACACACGCGCCGTCTGCGTTCACGTATCCTCTCTAGAAGTAGAGATTCGTCAGTAACGGAGCGTACGAGCAGCATGGAGCGAAGAAGAGTCGGCATCCTGGGCGCAACGGGGACGGTGGGCCAGCGGTTTGTGCAACTGCTGGACCGGCATCCGTGGTTCGAGATCGCCTGGCTCGCGGCGAGCGACCGGTCTGCAGGCAAGCCCTATCGCCAGGCCTGCAACTGGAAGCTGGATACGCCCATGCCATCGCGTATTGCGGAGATGGTGCTGCAGACAAACACTCCAGTCGAAGGTGCGGACCCGCCAAGAACTATCTTTGCGGCACTGGATGCGGATGTTGCACGCGACCTTGAGCCGCGCTTTGCCGCGGCAGGATGCGCCGTCATCTCCAACTCGAGCGCCTTCCGCATGACGCAGGATGTTCCGCTCGTGGTGCCGGAAGTGAACGGTGACCATCTTCCTCTGCTCGAAACGCAGGCTGTGCGCAGACAAAGTGGCGGCTACATTGTGACCAATCCGAACTGCTCGGCAATCGGTCTGGTACTCGTACTGAAGCCGCTGGAGCAGCGCTTCGGGATTGAGAGCCTCTTTGTCAGCACGATGCAGGCAGTGAGCGGTGCCGGCTACCCCGGCGTGCCTTCGATGGACATTCTCGGCAACGTCGTTCCCTTCATCCGCAATGAAGAAGAGAAGATGCAGGAAGAAGTCGGCAAACTTCTTGGTTTATATTCCGGAAATTCGATCGACATGCTGCAGGCCAAAGTGAGCGCACACTGCAACCGGGTTGCCGTGCTGGATGGGCACACGGAGTGCGTGAGCATAAAACTGCGCACGCCAGCCTCGCGCGAGCAGGTATTAGCTGCGTGGGAGAGCTTCCACCCTCTGGAGGGACGCGGTCTGCCCTCTGCACCGGAGAAACCGGTACTGTACAACGATTCCCCTGATCGTCCTCAGCCCAGGCTGGATGTCAGTGCAGGCAATGGTATGAGCACGACGGTCGGCAGGCTGCGGCCATGCGCGCTGCTGGACTGGAAATTCGTTCTGACGAGCCACAATGTCATCCGCGGGGCCGCAGGCGCTGCCGTGCTGAATGCGGAGTTGCTGGCGCGCGGCGGCAAGCTTCCCAAAGGCGCAGGGAGAGCATCATGAGCGCGAACGGCAACTCGCCTGCATCTTCCATGCTGAACGCGCAGCGAGTCGTGGTCATGAAGTTTGGCGGCACCTCCGTTGAAGACGCAATAGCGATTCACCGGACTGCTGAGATCGTGCAGGGCCGCTTGAACCACGGCCTGCTTCCGTTTGTGGTCGTCTCTGCAATGGCAAAGGTGACGGATTTTCTGCTTGCCGCAGCCGATGCAGCGGGACGCGGAGAGCGGGCGGGATCGCTTGCCATTAGCGCACGCCTGCGCGGCAGGCATCTGGACACCGCGGGCAAGCTGGTCGCTGCCTCTTCAGTGCATGCACTTTCCAGCAGGGTTCACGCGGAGTTCGACGCTCTCGACGAACTGTTACGTGGCATTGTTGCAGTTGGTGAACTTACGCCGCGTACCACCGATCTTGTCGTAAGTTTCGGCGAACGGCTCTCGAGCATCGTCGTAGCGGCCGCTTTTGCTGCCGTTGGCGTGCCGGGCGAGCATCTTGATGCACGCGAATGTATCGTGACCGATGCCGAATTCGGGAGAGCGGTTCCGCTCGAAGCTGAGATCGCAAACCGCCTTCAGAAACATGCCGTGCCGTTGTTACTCACGGGACACGTACCTGTTATGGGCGGCTTTATCGGTGCCACCGAACAGGGCATCACCACCACCCTCGGTCGCGGCGGTAGCGACTTCTCAGCCGCGCTGGTTGGCGGCGGTCTGCACGCTGGTGCGATCGAAATTTGGACGGACGTAGACGGCATCATGACTACCGATCCGCGCATCTGTGCGGACGCGCTTCGCGTGAAGACAGTCAGCTTTGAGGAGGCAGCGGAGCTCGCCTACTTTGGCGCCAAAGTGCTGCACCCTGCAACAATCCTCCCGGCGGTGCAGCAGAATATTCCGGTGTACGTGCTCAACTCGCGAAACCCCGCAAGCGAAGGGACGCGGATTACCGCCGTTGCACCGCCCTGCCGTTCGCCTTTCAAATGCATCGCGGTCAAAAAGCGATTGACCATCGTGGATATCGTCGCCAGCCGCATGCTGATGTCCCACGGATATCTGAAGGCCGTCTTCGATGTTTTCGATAAGCACCGCGTGGTGATCGATATGGTGTCCACCAGTGAGGTGTCCATTTCGGTCACGGTAGACACAAGCGACCGCCTGCCCGCCATCGCGGAAGACCTGCGCAAGATCGCCGACGTGAAATATGAGAGTAACAAGGCGCTGATCTGCATGGTTGGTGAAGATATCCGAGGCCACAACGGCATTGCCGGCAAGGTCTTCACCGCGGTTGAGCACGTAAATGTCCGGATGATCTCCCAGGGTGCAAGCGAGATCAACATGAGCTTCATGATCGAAGAAGAAGACGTACCCGAAGCGGTGCGCTCGCTGCATGAGGCCTTCTTCACGAACCCGGATCGCGCGATCTTCGATGTGGAAGCGCGGGAGCAGGAATCACTCGTACAGATTTAGCAGTGCAGCAGAAAGATTGAGAGAACAATGCGGATTCTAGTTCTAGGGCACGGAAAAACGGGCAAGCTGGTTGCGCAGGTGGCGCATGAACACGGTCACGGCGTCCACGTACTGGATGCGAAAGAGAACATCAACGGTTCTGCCCTGACCGCACCGTTCATCGCCGGCTTCGACGTCGTGATCGACTTCACTACACCCGAGGCGGTGCTAGGGAATCTTCGTGCCCTGCTCTTCAACGGTGCAAAAGTCGTAGTGGGCACCACGGGCTGGTACGCATCGTTGAACGACATGAGTGAGCTTGCCCAGAGACGCAGCGCGAGCCTGCTTTATGGGACCAACTTCTCCGTTGGCGTACAGACGATGCTGAAGCTGGCGAGCGATATGGCCGGGGCGCTCGGCAAGGCGGGCTACACCTTTTCTATTGAGGAAACGCATCACGCTACCAAACTGGATGCGCCCAGCGGCACCGCGCTTACGTTGCAAAAAACCGTTGCCGCCGTTGGTGAGGTGCCTATCGTCTCACACCGTGAAGGCGATGCCGCCGGGCTGCATGTGCTGGAAGCAAAGAGCGACGCCGACCGTATTGTGCTGATGCACGAGGCTTTCTCACGGCGCGGTTTCGCTGAGGGAGCGGTACGCGCGGCCGAATGGCTGGCTGGTCGCACCGGTGTGTACGACTTTCAGGAAGTCTTTCAACAGCTTTAGCGCACGGGCAACATACAAGGAGAACGGATGATAGCCGTCGAAGAAGTAAGCAGTTCGTTTGAAACACTTACCCTCGCCGAGAAGATCGACCGCCTGGCGCTAGTGGCTGTACGTGTTGGACTGAACCTGCAGCCCGGACAAGAACTCGTGATTACGGCATCGCTCGATCAGGCACCCCTGGTACGCCGCATCACAGACCACGCATACCGTGCCGGAGCGATTGCGGTGACGACACTCTACAACGACGACGAAACGGTGCTGGCACGCTACCGGTTTGCGCCAGACACAAGCTTCGATCACACACCGAAGTGGCTTGCCGACGGCATCGCCGCGGCTTACGGCTCCGGCGCGGCCCGCCTCGGAATCACAGGCGTGAACCCGGCACTCCTAAAGGGCCAGGATCCTGAAAAGGTCAGCCGGGCAAACATTGCAGCGTCCAAAGCGATGAAACCGGCGATGGAGCTGATTACCCGTCACGCGATCAACTGGTCTATCCTTGCAGCGGCAACGCCCGCGTGGGCGAAGCTGGTCTTTCCTCATTTGCACGAGGCTGAGGCCGTGCCAGCGCTCTGGGAGGCGATCTTTTATGCTTCCCGCATCACCGGCGAAGATCCAGTCGCCGACTGGAAGGCTCACGGCCAAAGCATCGCCCGCCGCGTGGACCTGTTAAACGAGAAACGCTACTTCGCGCTTCACTTCAAAGGGCCGGGGACGGATCTCGAGGTTGGCTTGGCGGATGACCACCTGTGGGCTGGTGGTGGCGGCGAGTGCTGCAATGGTATCTTCTGCAATGCAAACATTCCAACGGAAGAGTGCTTTACCACGCCGCACAAAGACCGCGTGAACGGCACCGTCACTGCCTCCAAGCCACTTTCGCATCAGGGCACACTCATCCAGGACATTTCGGTTCGCTTCGAGAGCGGCCGGATCGTGGAGGCCAACGCCTCCGCCGGGCAGGATGCGCTTCGCAAGCTGCTCGCCGTGGATGAGGGCGCAAGCCGTCTGGGAGAGGTAGCACTGGTACCGCATGGTTCACCGATTGCGCAGAGCGGCCTGCTCTTCTGGAATACCCTCTTTGACGAAAACGCGGCCAGCCACATCGCACTCGGTCAGGCCTACGCCACCTGCATGCGCGAAGGTGAGTCGATGGACGAGGAGATGCTCGCGATGAAGGGAGCGAATGCCAGCCTTATTCATGTGGACTGGATGATCGGCTCCGGCGAAATGAATGTCGACGGTGTTTTTGCGAACGGCAGCCGCGAGCCTCTGATGCGTCTTGGGGAATGGGCCTGATAGACCGGAGCGCTTCATTCTTCTGACAAGACATACCGCGCCGTTGTCTGCTGTGTGCACGACACTGCACCACACCGCGATACACTCGAGTGCGGCATGGATGCTTCGATTTTCCTCTCAGGCTTAGGCACGGCGCTCGTTACACCCTTTCACTCGGACGGCTCGATTGACCTGCCCACGCTGAAGAACCTGGCGGAGTGGCAGATCGCAAGTGGCGTCAACTTTCTGGTGCCCTGCGGTTCGACCGGAGAGGCGTCCACCTTGAGCGAGGACGAAACACTCGCCGTTGTGCAGACGGTGGTAGATACGGCGGCAGGCCGAGTCCCGGTCTTTGCGGGCTGTACCCATAATTCAACGGCAGAAGCGGTCCGTCGCGCGAAACTGCTGACTGTCATCGCGGGACTTACCGGCATCCTTACGGCGAATCCGTACTACTCCAAGCCGAACCAGCGCGGCCAGATACAACACTTCACCGCAATTGCCGAGGCGGTCGACAAACCGGTGCTGCTGTACAACATTCCCGGACGTACCGCGGCGAATCTGGAACCTGCGACCGTGCTGAAGCTGGCTGCAATTCCGAATGTGATCGGTATCAAGGAATCGAGCGGCAATCTTGCGCAGATTTCAGAGTTGCTTGCGCAGGTTCCCGACAACTTTGGCGTTTTTGCAGGCGATGATTACCTGGCTCTGCCTGTGTTGGCTGCGGGCGGGGCCGGCCTCATTTCCGTTGCGTCGAATGTCGCCCCCACAGAAGTAGCGCGCATGCTTCTCGCTTGCACTGTGGGAGACTGGACGACAGCCCGGCAGATCGGCCAAAGGCACGCTGCGATTACAACGGCACTCTTCAGCGAGCCAAACCCCGCCCCTGTGAAGGCGACGCTCGCCCTCATGGGCAGAATCGCAAGTGATGCCGTGCGGCTACCGATGGTTGCCGTAGAGGACACCACGCGCGAACGTCTGCATATGCTCGCTTCCGGACTCTCGCTTATTCCTTAGCGGAAAGCCCTGCAAACCACTCCGCGTACGGCGTGTTACGAACAAGATAGCGGTTGTAGTCCGGGGAGCCATCCGTCCACCACGGTGCGCCGCGCTCGCCAAGCTTGTGCTTCGCCTCGTCCACAGCAAGCCGTGCAGCCTCTCTCGCCTTCGCGTCGCCACGACGCATCGCTCTTCCTTTCGCGGAGCGTGCCTGCATCAGGTCATGTACATAGATGGAGCGCTCTTCCTCATGCAGCGCGGGATTGGAACAGCGCCACAGCCTGCCGCGTACGACAAAGTATCGTCCGTCCGGTGTAACAGGTGGCTTGCTCACGATGTGGTGAGATGCCGCATTGATAAACTCGCGGTATGCCAGAGGAATTTGTGAGTAGCAATGGCCGGTCACTTCAAGACCGGATAGAACATTTTTTTGCGATGGGCGCGGCTGCCGCCGCGGAGCGGGATGCAGTGGACGCCTTCAATGAGCTAAGGGCGATGCTGGAAAGCGGAGATCTGCGCGCTGCGGAGCCCGATTCTTCCGCGGAACTCGGTTGGCGTGTAAACGCCTGGGTCAAACGCGGCATTCTGCTCGGGTTCCGGCTGGGAGCACTTACCGAGATGAGCGCGGGTTCCTACGTGGACAAACACACCTACCCGGCGCGTGTGTTTACGGTGAAAGACGGTGTGCGTATCGTGCCGGGCGGTTCGTCGGTGCGTTCCGGCGCGTATCTTGCGAAGGGAGTGGTCTGCATGCCTCCCATGTACGTCAATGTGGGTGCCTATGTGGACGAGGGCACCATGGTGGATTCCCATGCGCTTGTGGGCTCCTGCGCACAGATTGGCAAGCGCGTGCACCTGAGTGCAGCCGCGCAGATCGGTGGTGTTCTGGAACCGGTAAACGCCAGCCCGGTCATCATCGAAGACGATGTGCTCGTGGGCGGCAACACCGGCGTGTACGAGGGCACGATTGTGCGCAAGGGCGCGGTACTGGCTGCGGGAACGATCCTAACGCGCGGCACCCCTGTCTACGACGTGGTCAACGACACCGTTCTGCGTGCAACGGCAGAGCAGCCGCTGATCATTCCAGCCGGGGCTGTGGTCGTGCCTGGCTCACGCGCCATCACGAAGGGCAAAACCACTGGTCTCAGCGTCTACACGCCCATCCTCGTGAAGTACCGCGATGAGAAGACGGAACTTTCCCTCGCGTTGGAAGACCTGCTGCGGTAGAAAGAGTTCATGCTGCGAGCCGCCCTGAACCAGAATGCACACGAACAGGTGGATAGTGACGGCTTTCGCCTGCTCGGGACTGGCTTCTCGCGGCTTGACGCCTTCTCTGACGTCGTCTTCGGCTTTGCGCTTACCCTGCTGGTTGTTTCGCTTGAGGTGCCGCACAGCTACACGGAGCTGCACCACCTCTTGCTGGGATTCGTGCCGTTTGCTCTCAGCTTTCTGCTGCTGATGCTGGTTTGGTACGGTCATTTCCGCTTCTTCCGCAGATTCGGCACGCATGACGCAGGCACCATCTGGATCAATGGCCTGCTGCTGTTTACCGTGCTTTTCTACGTGTACCCGCTGAAGTTTCTCTTTCTGACAATGATGCGGGGCGCGGTGGAGTTCGGCTCGATCGCGCAGGTACGGGAACTGGTCCTGCTTTACGCTGTGGGGCTCACCGTTATCTACGCTCTCTTCGCTGCCCTGTACGCCAATGCGCTCCGGCAATGGCAGTGCCTTGGGCTGACTCCTGTGGAGCGGACACTCACGCGTTACGCCGTTTGGGATGAGGGTGGCGTCAGCATCATTGGCCTCCTGGTTTGCGGCATCGCGATGCTGCTTCCAGCAGAACAGGCACCCAATGCATGCTTTGCCTTTATGTTCATCGGGCTTTGGAAGTGGTGGATCGGGCGTAAGTCCGGTAAAGTGGCGCGCGGAGCTTCTGCAGCGCTACCAAACGTGTAAGGCACCTAAGCATGGGAAATGCCCGGCTGCTAGCATTGGTTCTGAATGAATAGTGAATCGTTGAAGATTATCCCGCTGGGTGGGCTGGGCGAGTTCGGTATGAACTGCATGGCGGTCCAGTGGAAGGACGACATCCTCGTCATCGACGCCGGCCTCATGTTTCCCGAAGACGACATGCTCGGCGTAGACATCGTCGTCCCAGACATCACCTACCTGATCGAAAACCGTCAGAAGGTGCGCGGCATCGTGCTGACCCACGGCCACGAAGACCACATTGGCGGTTTGCCGTGGATTTTGAGCGAACTGAAGGTGCCGGTCTACGGCACGGAGTTCACCCTCACCTATGTTGAAGGCAAGCTGGAAGAGCACAAGCTGCTGGACGATGCCGACCTGATCGAGATGCTGCCGGGCGAGAGCTTCGACGTGGGACCGTTCCGCATCTCCCCGATTCGGGTGACGCATTCACTGGTGGACTGTGTCGCATTGGCGATCCGCACGCCCATTGGCAACATCGTGCACACGGGCGATTTCAAGATTGACCTTTCCAGCCCGGACGGCAAGCCGTTCGACCTGCAGAGCTTTGCGGAGCTCGGCAAAGAAGGCGTGCTCCTGTTGCTGCAGGACTCGACCAACGTCGACCGTCCCGGTTACACGCCGGGCGAGCTGTCTGTAAAACCGCGGCTCGATGAGATCTTCGCGCGCACGGAACGCCGGCTGTTCTTTACCTGCTTCTCTTCGTCGATCCACCGCATCAAGCTCGCCATGGAGCTTGCGCACAAGCACGGCCGCAAGGTCGCGCTGATCGGCCGCTCCATGGACAACTCGACCGAGATCGCGCAGGACCTCGGATACATCAACCCGCCTCCTGGCCTCATGATTCATAGCGGCCAGCTCAAGGACATGCCACCGGAGAAGGTTTGCGTGTTGATCAGCGGCACGCAAGGGGAGCCCATGAGCGCCCTGAGCCGGGCCGCCGTGGACAACCACAAGCACGCACGCATTGAGGCCGGCGATACGGTGCTCTTCTCGTCCCGCGTGATTCCCGGCAACGAAAAGAAGATCTACAACGTGATCGATCACCTGTACCGACGCAAGGCGAAGGTGATCCACGACGATGGCAGATCGGGATTGATTCACGTGAGTGGTCACGGCTCGCAGGAAGAACTACGGTTAATGATCAACCTTCTACGACCAAAGTTCTTCGTACCTGTCCACGGCGATTATCGTCACCTGACCCAGCATGTGGAAGTCGCGCTTGGAACGGGCATTCCTGAAAAAGCTGTCTTGATCGAGGACGGTGAAGTGCTCGAGCTTACCGCGAACACGGCGGACAAGAACGGCAAGGTACACAGTGGACGCGTTCTTATCGATTCGGGATCGACAACCGATGTTGTCGAAGACCTGATCATTCGCGACCGCAAACACCTGAGCGAGTCTGGCCTGGTGCTGGCCATTGTGACGATCGATAAGGTTACGGGCAAGTTGCAGGGCCAACCGGAGATTGTGACACGCGGCCTGACGGTCAATGAACAGGGCATGACCAGCGAAGCCCGGCAGATTATCGGCCGCACTCTCGCCGAGAGTTCCACAGAGGAGAAGGCCGACTTTCTCCTCATAAAAGAAAAAATCCGGGCCGACCTGAAACGCTACATCCAGAAAAACATGAGCCGCAGGCCCATGATTATGCCGGTAATTCTCGAAATCTGATCGATAGCCCGGCATAACGGGTCGTCCATGCGGCTTGCGTTTGAACTTTGCATGGGCGACCCGTTACCGTTCGGAGGCGGATCCAGAGACCGTGCCAGGATTGGCGGGAGGTAACATTGGCCCGACGCTTCCCGCGACCGCGCTCCCTTGAAAAACGAAGACACCGCGATGTAGGCGTCGCCGCGGCATCACGCGGCATGCTTCGGCAGCGGTACGACGACGCAACAGACCGCTTCGGACGTGCCTACGTGTGGCTGGGCATGATGGTCGTGGCAATCGTACTCATGTTTGTTCTGCTCTGGCCGTTGATCCTCGTGCATTTGCAGTCCATCGCGCTGTTCAAGACGGTAAGTGGAGACAACCTGGCTGCTCCCTTGCGCAAGACTGCGACGGAGCCTTTCCAACAACAGGATCTCGTTCTGCAAACGGAAACCGGTCCAATCCGTGCGCGCATGTATACGCCGGTACATCATCCGCATGCTCCCGGCATGGTGGTGTTTCACGGAGTTCATCACCTTGGGCTCAACGAGCCCAGGCTAATGAAATTTGCCGCGGCCATGGCGGCTTGCGGGCTGCAAGTGCTCACGCCGGAGTTACCCGATATCAAGGATTACCATGTGAGCGAAAGCAGCATTGCCGCTATCGGGTCCTCAACGAAATGGTTTGCGCAACAGCAGGGGCGCTCTGTGAGCGTGATGGGACTCAGCTTCTCCGGTGGCCTTAGCCTGATTGCCGCGGCGAATCCAGAGTATCGGCCGAACATGAAGCTCGTCTTCGCAGTCGGTTCCCAAGGCTCCATGAATCGTGTGGCAAGCTATTACCGCACAGGCGATGCGGCGCGGCCGGATGGCTCACGTGAGCTTCTGCCGGCGCACGAATATGGCCCACTTGTACTGGAGTACGAGCATGTCGAGGAGTTTGTCCCCTTTCCCGATGTGGAACCTATTCGCAAGGTGCTGCGAGCGCATTTGTATGAAGATCTGTCCGCGGAACGTGCGGCAATGGAAGAGTTGTCGCCAAAACAGCAGGCAGAAGCCGCAGAGCTAATGGACGCGAGTTCCGACGTGGTGCACGCCATGCTGCGGACCAGCGAGCTGCGCCACCGGAAAGAGATGGCTGGTCTGTCTCCGGAGCGGCACCTGGGAGAATTGACCGTTCCTGTCTTCCTTCTTCACGGTGAGGCAGACAACATCATCCCGGCGGCGGAAACGCTCTGGATGGCGAGTGAACTGAGAGCGACTACGCTGCAGGCTGCGCTCGTTAGCCCTGTGTTGAGTCACATCGATATGCAGAAAGCGCCGAACGCCTGGGATGAGTGGAAGCTGGTGCACTTTATGGCTATGGTGCTGCGCGCGGCAAAACGCTGAGCATGCTTCACACTGCGCCGCATAGGAGAATGAAGCATGTCCCTGATTGATTTGGAAAGCATCCGCGCGGCCTGGCAGCGGATCGCGCCCGTTGTGAAGCAGACTGGCGTGTACAAGCTGGATCTGGAACGTGTACGGAAACTTGGCTTCTCCGTTGGGGAGAGCCTGCCTGAGATCTGGCTGAAGGCCGAAAATGAGCAGCCTATAGGCAGCTTCAAACTGCGCGGTGCCTACAACAAGATCGCCGGGCTCTCCGAAGAAGAGTTGAAGCGTGGAGTCGTTGCGCACTCGAGCGGCAACCACGCGCAGGGCGTGGCCTACGCTGCGCGCGCCAGGGGCATCAAGGCGACCATCGTGATGCCGGAGATTGCACCACGCATTAAGCGTGAGGCCACCATGACGCTGGGCGCCGAGGTGGTGCTTGTCGGTCCCGCAAGCTCAGAGCGCATTGCCATGGCCGACAAACTTGTGCGCGAGACTGGCGCCGTGCTGGTGCCGCCCTACGACGATGACGAGATCATCGCAGGACAAGGCACCTGCGGCCTTGAAATTCTCGATCAGCTTCCGGATGCAGACCTGGTGCTTTCCCCCGTAAGCGGCGGCGGTCTGCTGAGCGGCATCGCGACCGCAGTCAAGCTGTCGTCAGACAGCGTACTTGTCTGGGGCGTGGAACCGGAGCTTGCCGCAGATGCCCACCAGAGCTTCACTACCGGCACTCTCACGGAGTGGCCCGGCAGCCAGACCGTCAAAACCATCGCAGACGGCCTGCGCACACAGAGCCTTGCGGAGCGCACCTTCCGCCACATCCGTCAGTACGTCGACGGGATCGTGACTGTCTCCGAAGAAGAGATTCTGGATGCCACGCGCATTCTGCTGATGGCCACAGACATTATTGCGGAACCCAGCGGTGCCGTGAGCCTCGCGGCTGCCCTATTCAAGACAGAGGCATTGCCGCGAGTCCAAAAAGTCGTCTGCGTGGTAAGCGGCGGCAATCTCGATCCCGCGCTTAAAGAGGAACTGCTGGTTGCGGAGGACTGACGTGACCGGTAGCAACACTTTCACGTCTAAACCGGGTATGCGCTTTGTCTGTCTTCTGACCGTTTCTACCGGCCTGCTCGCCTCCATGCTGCCATCGCTGGCCACGGCACAGTCCCATAACCAGCGCATTGGGGAGCGGGCAACGGTACTTCACAGTGCGGTCGTGTATGTTGGGGCAGATGCGGATTCGCAAAAAGTCTCTGAAGTCACACCGGGGCACGAAGTGGTGATCGTCGAGCGATCGGGCCCATGGATCAAGGTCTTTGCCAATACGGACGTCGAAGAGAAGAACGAAGCCGACGAACCCGAATTTTCCGTCGAGGAAACAGCGCTTCCCCGCTCCGGGTGGATTCGCAACAAGGGCGTAGTCAGCACAGCCACACCCAACGGCGACAGGCTGATCTATGGCGCCGCAGCCACTGCCGAAGCGCAGGCAGCGGAACCACATGCTCCCAAGATCGCGGCCAGTTCGGCGCACTTGCTCTACCGCCGTGTTGCGGAGTACTTTCCTTCCTCTAGCCTTGCGAGCGAGAGCACCTGGCGCTCGGCGGACATCCGCTGGCAGGAGGAGAAATTCGACGTTCGTACCCTCCCTTCCTATAAGG
>CALMAP010000024.1 GCA_937859825.1 uncultured Terriglobus sp.
AGTTCGCGCCCAGCGTGCTGCCGTCGGGCTGCGGGCACACGATGCGCACACGGTATTTGCCGGGATTCGCGGGTATGTTTGCCAGCGAGAAGGTGCCGCCCGGCCCGACGAGGGTGGAGCGGTTCTCAAGCGTGGCAACACAACCTTCACTTGCATACTGCTGTGCTTGAAGGGCCGGGACGAACAGACCAGCCAGGGCAGCACATATAGCGAACAGCACAACGGCGGCACGGGACGGGCGGGACTGACGGAACTGCCGTGACCATCGCGCGCTCTTTGGAAGCACCCGCCCCGTGAGAGCCACCGTGTTTTGCCGTGCCAGCTGTTGCGTCATCCTGACCTCTACCGCTACTTCCCCGAATCGTTCTCTGCTACTGCATTTCTTACCGCTGTCCTGCCCGTGAACCGTCTACTGCCCGGACCGGACTACGTCACTTCTCGAGCTGTGCGCATCCAGAAAATCCTTCTGCGCGGCAGCCTCTTTGCCCCGGCCCAGGCCAAGCTCGCTTGCGGGTGTGGGTTGCGCGTGGACGACAATGCCCGCGAGGCCCGGCCGATAGCTGGAAAGCATCTGATTGCCGTTCTCCCCCAGGTCATTGGTCGCCAGCCACTGCCCTTCCACCAGCTTGAAGACTGCGGGCATCTGTGCCGTGCCTACGCGCACGTCGAGAATCACGTAGCCTGTGGTCTCAATGCGGTCCACCAACTGCACCTTGCCGGTGTAGAGCTGTTTCCACCGGGCGAGTGCTGTGGCGCGGTCCATGCCGGGTGTCTTTGTCAGCTCCTGAATGCGCTTGCGGTCTTTCTCCGTCCAGCACTGTAGAAATCCGTCGAAGTCGCCCGCACGCTGCGCGGAGAAGAAGGCGATTGCGGCGTCCTCCGGCGTATCGCGCTTTGCCTGCCCGCGGACGACGGTCGGGAGATCCGCAGCCGGCGTGTAGGACGAAAAGGCATAGTCGTACACATACGAAACGGTGAAGCTGCGCTGCGTTCTGGGCGTGCTCGGAAAAGCGGGTGCGGGAAGCGCGCCACTATAGGGACGGTCTTTCAAGTGGGCAGCATCAAAGACCTGCGGCACGGCCTTGCCCGCAGCAGCGGGTGCACCTTGTTGCGGCACATCGATCTGCTGCGCAGTGGCTCTCAGTGCGCCGTGCAGCGCAAACGCAAAGACCATGCCTGCCAGCGTCGATTGCAAAAACCTGTTGCTGCCCATTGTTTGCCTCAAACCTTAAAACTTGTACTCGTATTCGCTGACCGTGCCGGCCAGCACCTGCGCGCTGACGGTGGTGTTGAAGTAGTCGGTAAAGGTGATCTGCGCGTTTGCCACGATGCCGCTGAAGCTGATGGTGCTCTTCAACGAACCGCATCCGGCAAGCAGGGACCCGGTCACGCCGGTCGAGCCCGAGACGAGCACGTGCAGAATGCCGCCGTTTTCCTGGCCCAGCTTGATGCCGACCGTACCGGTGATTCCGATACTGCCGCCGCCCTTGAAGCACGACGTATCGAGACACTGGTCTTCGCGCAGGATGATGGTCGCGACCAGGTCGCCGTCCAGCTTGGCATAAACGCCCTGGAAGCCGAGCCTTGGAATGGTGATGCCAAGCGGCGCGTTCGGCGGCACCGGCGAGTACACGGTGAATTCCTTGGTTGAGAAGTTCAGGCCGCCCGAGACGCTCTGCTCCCTCGTTTTGACGTTCAATTGCTTCTTGGCTTCGCAGCAGATCAGCGTGACCTGGTCGCCAAGGTTCAGGATCGGCTTGATGATGAGCGGAGCGCCGACCGCGCGCAGGTTGTTGCCAATCTTTTCGGCGATGTCGGTCAGCGCGAACTGTGCCTTGAAGCCGCTGTTGCCGCCGCCCGCCGCCTGGTCTCCGGCCGAACCGAGCGGCTGGTCGGGCACAGGGATGTCCACGCATGTGCCGGTCTTGCACTGGAACTTGTCGCAGAACTTCTGCTCGCCGGTATGGCAATCCAGTCCATCGGGCTTGTTGCCGCCGTTGCAGGTGCCATACGGTGTGCACTTGCCGGGGTTGCGGCACTTTCTGGCCTCTGGAGTGTAGCCGCAATCTGCGCCTACAAGGTAGTGCAGGTAGCAGTTGCAATACTGGTCGGAGTAGCTGGTGATGCACTCGTCGATGCGGCCGGGGCAGCTTTGCGTGCACTGACCTGGGACGGGCGTGACCGGACCGTGGCCCCATCCTGCCTTGGTAATGCCGAAGCCGGGATCGCTCACGATCACCGAGCCGTCGGCGCTCACGTGGCCCGTGCCAATCGAGACGAACTGCTCCAGGTCATGGTCGTACTGGTACATCTCAGAGACGTAGCCCGGGGGCAGCGCCTGCGTGTTGGGCAGCGTGACCTGCACAGGCACGCTGAAGCGTGTGCCTGCAGGCTGCAGCGTCCACACCATGTCCGGCGCGGTGCCTGAGGTTGGCTCCATCGGCACCATGTCCGACTTCACCAGCGACAGAGACATCTTGCCGACGTTGGTGCCGTCGGGGAAGGTGACCGAATGCGGCGCGATGGTGAACCCTACGCCCGGCACGCCCGTTACGGTCAGCGTGACCGGGTCGTCCCCGCCTACGGTCTGCGCGTTGTTCACGTCGATCTTCGGCAGGTAGACCGGTTTGCCCAGGGTATTGTCCTGGCCGGGCAGGTCCTGCAGCACGAACGAGAGGAACGGCAGCGTGTCGGTGCTTGTGCTGGTGGAACCATCCACCGAGAGTGTGACGGTGCCCACCGGGGCTCCGCTCATTTTGAAGCGACCGCTCGCATCGGTGACCGTCATCAGGCCTGTGTTGAGCAGCTTGACCGTGGCGTTCACGACCGGAACGTTCGCGTTGTCGAGCACGATGCCGCTCACGCTTGTGTTCGCCATGGGCCCGGCCGCGAAGCCAGAGGCGGTAAAGGTGACCGGCAGACCTGTGTTACCGCTGAAGTTCACCTGAGAGGTGTAGTTGTTCACGCCTTCCTGCTGGCCGAGCGTGAGGGTCGAGCTTGCCTTGCCATTGGAATCGGTCGTGACCGTCGGCTGTGGGAAAGTGCTGTCGCCGGCCGCGACGGCATAGTTCACCGTCACACCGGAAACGGGGTTGCCGTAGGCATCCTGCACGATGACCTGGAAGGCTTCGGCGAGCGGCGCACCCAAGACCCCGCGCTGGTTCTCACCGCGAACGACGTGGATCTGCGTTGCCGCGCCTGTCGTTGAGGTTGCGGTGAACACCGCTCCGCCCGAGGCACCGGGAGTGGTCGCCGTGACCTGGTTCACGCCAAGGCCGCTGCGCGTTCC
>CALMAP010000025.1:0-311 GCA_937859825.1 uncultured Terriglobus sp.
CCTAGTAATCGTGCCTGAGGACTTCGTTCTCAAGATTCCGTCTTCGCTCGATCCCAAGGCCGCCGCACCACTGCTTTGCGCGGGCGTGACGACCTACTCCCCGATGAAGCATTGGGGCGTCAAGGCGGGTAGCAAGGTGGGCATCGTCGGCTTCGGTGGACTGGGAGACATTGCGGCCAAGATGGCGATCGCGATGGGAGCAACCGTCGTGCTCTTCACAACGACGGAAGAAAAGCAGGATGAAGCAATTCGGATCGGTGCGACAGCCATGATGGAGAAAGAGCTGAAGAAGGAAGTTGATCCCACGAACC
>CALMAP010000025.1:321-4071 GCA_937859825.1 uncultured Terriglobus sp.
TTGACTTCATCCTAAGTACTGTTCCAGAGAAACACGATCTCAACCCTTACTTGCCCTTGCTGAAGCGGGACGCGACTATGGCGATCTGCGGCGATCTCGGCCCGTTAGAGCCGATCAACAACATGCAGACCGCCTCCCATCGCAACAGCGTGGCCGGCTCTCTTATCGGCAGCATCGCCGAGACGCAAGAGGTCCTCGATTTCTGCGCGGAGCACAACGTATCTCCTGACATCCAGGTGATCGACATCGCAGATATCAACGATGCCTACAAGCAGGTTGAAAAAGGTGAAGTACGCTTCCGCTACGTGATCGATATGTCCACGCTTAAAGAAGAAGCATAGGCGCACGCGCCACCTCCGGCGGCGGCCTCGACTCCGGCTTCCACTTCACCTGTTTTTCCGAGCATTTCAAAGGATCATCATGTCTTCAGATCATCTCTCGCGTCGTCAACTAGTCGGCGCTCTAGGTGCGGGACTCGCAGCCACAGCCCTGCCGGCAGTGGCTCAGGCGCAAGAAAGCTCGACCGCGCAGCCAGTCGCTGACCCGACAACGAAATATCCAAAGCCCCCGTACACCAGTCCCTTCCAACCGTGGCCGGGGCTCGCAAGCAAAATGACCCCACCGCCGGATCATGGAGAGACGAGCTATAAGGGTTCCGGACGCCTGCTGAATCGTAAGGCTCTCATAACGGGCGGGGACTCCGGCATGGGAAGGGCTGCTGCCATCGCCTACGCGCGCGAAGGCGCCGACGTTGCGATCAATTATTTGCCCGCCGAAGAGACGGATGCGCAGCAGGTAGCAACCCTGATCCGCAAGGCTGGACGAAAAGCCGTGTTGATTCCTGGTGACCTGAGAGAAGAAGCATTCTGCAAGAAACTTGTGATACAGAGCGTCTCTGAGCTGGGTGGTCTCGACATCATCGTTTCGAACGCTGGCCGCCAGCACCAAGTCGAGTCCATCGCGGACATGACCACCGAGCTTTTTGATTGGACGATGAAAACCAATCTCTATGCCCCATTCTGGATCATCAAAGCTGCCCTGCCCAGCATGAAGCCTGGATCATGCATCATAGCTACGACCTCGGAGCAGGCCTACGATCCCGCCGCGAATCTGTACGACTACGCTCAGACCAAGGCGGCCACAATGAACTTCGTGAAATCCCTTGCCAAGCAACTTGGTCCCAAAGGGGTTCGGGTGAACGGTGTGGCCCCAGGCCCGATCTACACACCCCTGCAAATTTCCGGTGGCGCCACAGAAGAACATTGGCGTGATTTTGGAGGCAAGTATCCACTTGGCCGAGCAGGTCAGCCCGCTGAGCTTGCTTCGATCTACGTGCAGCTTGCAGCTCAGGACGCCTCCTACACGACTGGGAACATCTACGGCGCTGGCGGCGGGATGGGACAGCCATAGGTTAAGTCCAGGGAGGTTGAATGTTGAGTCGCAACAAATCTTTGAGTCTTGGCTTTCTCGCCGGCGCGCTGGGCGGAGCGATCGGAATTGCTTGACTACGCAGCTCGCCATTGATCGGGTTTTTTCTTGTCATTCAGGTGCCGAACGTGCGCGACATGCGGTATGTGTTCATTCGACTTCGCCCACCGGATTGCTTCGTCCTGTCGTTCAAATTCTGCGAGTTCACCGTCGGCGTGACCGTCGACAATATAACCCTCGATTGGCGAACCTTCCGGCCTCCCTTTCGGTCGAGCTTCAACAAATACGGTTGCCACGATATCGTCCTCCGCTATTGTGATGCTGAAGTTCGGTAAACTGGGAGCGCTCACCTCGATACTCTTGGCGTTATGAGCGATCGTAAGAACGCTTCGAGTCCCGCAGTTCCTTTAGGTTTCGCAGCGCATCAATCAACTGGGTCGAGCCATGGATGACTTCACCTACATTGGGTTCCGCTTCGACTAAGCCGCCCTATTCTTGGCGTCATCGGCCTTCATGAGTAGTGAGGCGAGGCTTGCGGGCATTTGCTGCTCAAGCACCTGTTGCCATGCCGCGCGCGGTACAGCCTCCGCTCGGACGCTTCAGCCAGAAAGGTGAGTGAGCGCGGAAGCAACGTCCGCCGCACTGTATCGTCGCGGACCTTCCGCGTGAACGATCCGCAAGGAATCTGGGACCGTGTACCGCCGTCGTCACAGCCGTGGGAAATGTGGAAGACGCATGCAACATCGGCGTCTTCTAACGGAGCGGATACAAGGGTGGGAAACGGCATCATCGTTTTTCATGCTTTGCATCGCCCTGCCATTCCACGGCTCTGCTTGGTGCACTTGCTACAAGCCGACTCAGAGGACTAATCGGCGACGCACCAGGTTGGTGGTGTTGTACGCCATTGTTGTTAGAATCCTGCTCATTCATAAATCGATGGGCATAATACCTGTCGTGTCACACCGGCCCGCTGTACTGCTTGCGAACGGCCAAGGAGAACCCGTTCTTGATGACGTCGATGGTTTGCTCCAGCGCGGCTCTTACGTAACAAAACCCCGGATTGCACCGGGGCTTTGCCGCAGATGTGCGTCGAACAAGTGAGTACTTGGACTAGGCGACAACCTTGCCGTGTGTCGCCTCATTCAGGGTATCGGCCCACGGGTCGATGACAATCTTCGTGACCTGATCTTCCTTCTTCTGCCATGTCTTGTACATCGCCGGTGCCTGCTCGATGCCAATGCGGTGCGAGATCATGAAGGTCGGGTCGATCTGGCCGGACTCGATGCGCTCGAGCAGCGGCGTGAGATAGGCCTGCATGTGGGTTTGGCCCATGTTCATGTGGACCCCCTTAGCGAACGCTGCCCCAAAGTTCACCTTGTCCAGCACACCGCCGTACACACCGGGGATGGAGATGACGCCCCCCTTGCGCACGGCCTGGATGGCCTCGCGCAGCACGATGGGACGGTCCGTCTCCTGCATCACGGTCTGCTTGATGCTGTCGTACAGGCCCGCAGCGGAAGCCGCGTGTGCCTCCATGCCCACGGCGTCGATGCAGCTGTCCGGGCCGATGCCGCCGGTGATGTCGCGCAGCGCTTCCTGCACATTCAGTCCCTCGTCGGAGTAGTCGATGATGGTGGCGCCGCAGTAGCCCTCCGCCAAGCGCAGCCGCTCTGGGAAGCGGTCGATTGCGATGACCTTGGACGCACCCAGCATGTACGCACTCGCTATGGCGAACAAGCCCACCGGTCCACAGCCCCACACCGCGACGGTGTCACCCGGCTCGATCTCGGCGTTCCACGCGGCCTGGTAGCCTGTGGGGAAAATATCGGAGAGAAACAGCACCTTCTCGTCCGGAATGTCGCTCTCGATCTTGATGGGACCTACGTCGGCAAACGGGATGCGCGCATACTGCGCCTGCCCGCCTGCATAGCCGCCGTTGGCATGCGCAAAGCCGAACAGCCCCGCGCCAGAGTAGCCGTACATGGTCTCGGCAATCTGCGCGTTGGGATTGGTGTTGTCACAGGTGCTGTACAGGTCGTTCTTGCAGAAGAAGCAACTGCCGCACGCAATGGTGAACGGCACCACCACGCGGTCGCCGCGCTTCAGCTTCTTCACATCCTTGCCGACCTCTTCCACCACGCCCATGAACTCGTGGCCCATGATGTCACCGGCCTCCATCGTCGGAATGAAACCGCCGTACAGGTGGAGATCGCTGCCGCATATGGCGGTGCGCGTGATGCGGATAATCGCATCCTTTGGATTGATGATCTTCGGGTCCGG
The DNA here is from genome assembly GCA_937859825.1 of uncultured Terriglobus sp. Classification (GTDB taxonomy): domain Bacteria; phylum Acidobacteriota; class Terriglobia; order Terriglobales; family Acidobacteriaceae; genus Terriglobus. The sequence continues at coordinate 4,030 of CALMAP010000025.1, forward strand.
TACAGTCTGGACTTCCATGGCTTCCTTGCCCATCCAACAAAC
>CALMAP010000025.1:4081-13218 GCA_937859825.1 uncultured Terriglobus sp.
ATCCCACAAACAGCCTTCATTGCGTACTCCTGAACTCTTCTAAGCGCGTGGTAAGTGGGTGAAGGACTTACTGCTGGCTGCTGCCCGGCGGCGTAGGATTGTGCTCACCGTACATCCACTCTTTGATGGCACCGCTGATGCCCCGCTTGCCGTGCGACTGGCCCACGATGGTTGGAATCTCGCCGGTTTCGGCAAACTGCTTAAAATGGCGCAGGTCTTCCGTGATGGTCTGGCGCGGGCTGCGCTTGGCGACTGCCGCAGCAGCATTGCCGAGCGAACCGCCGGGCACCTTTGCCGACTGTGTAAGTGTGACGCGGGTGCCGCGCGGCGTCTCTTGAAAGGTGACGACACCACTTTGCGTGACGCCTTCCGTGATGGACCGCCAGGCAATCTTTTTGCCAGGGATGCTCTCCGTCGTTTCGGAGTCGAACTCGATGCGTTTGCCGTCTTTATCGTCCGGGTTGCCCATCACCCAGTGACTTAGGTTGCCGTCCAGCGGCGTCACCGAAACGACGTGCTCTTGCCACAGCGGGATGGATGGCAGGTCGCTCCAAATCGCGAACAGGGTCTGCGCGTCTACCGCGATGGTTTGCACGGCGTGGCCGATGATCTCGCCGTCCGCGCCCTTCTCCTGGAGTGGAAAATACCGGTTGCCCGCCTGCGTTGCCGCGGGCAGGGTGGAAGTAGAACTGTCTCGTACTTCGGGCATCTTGTTTATCACCTCGGTGGTCGCGCTCTGCGAATATTGCATTCGATGCACAATTCGGCGACTCACGCTGCGCTGTAGAAGAGCGTCGCATCACAAAGGTTGGTGGGACCGCACAAAGTGCACCACGAAAGGGACCCGAAAATTGTGGCACCGAAGAAATTTGCAGAGAAGACCGCGGCCGCCCGGGCAGCGAAGATGACCAAGACTCAGATCGTCAAAGCTCTTGCCGAGAAGCTGGAAGCGGAGCCAAAGCAGATTCAGGCGTTCCTGGATGCTCTGGCAGAGATGGCGACGGAGCAGACGCGGGAGGCAGGCGAGTTCACGGTTCCAGGGCTGGGCAAGCTGGTGAAGGCGGAGCGGAAGGAGCGCATGGGCCGCAATCCTGGAACCGGCGAGCAGATCAAGATCGCTGCGAAGACAACGGTGAAGTTCCGTTTCGCAAAGGCTGCAACGGATGCCATCGCACCACCGAAATCGTAGTGCTAATATCGAAGGTAAGCTGCTTGCAATGAACAGCTTACGTCCGATACTAGAGATTCTGTATACAGGCCGTGTAGCTGCCAAGTAGAAATGTCACCTCTCTGCCAGTCCCTAAGGTATGGAGGCTTCGTCATACGGTAGTGGTCATGGCCATGCATCACTCGCACCGGCGATAGCCTGGCCCAGGTGCTCTTGTGTCGTCGATGGTGTAGGTGGAATCGCCAGCGCTGCACCACTTGAAGGTGGGGCTCGTACCGGAAAGGTAGCCACGTAAGTTTGCGCCTTGGGCTGACACCTGTTGCTCATGCTCGACGAAGGCGCGGTCGCGGGCCGCGCCACGTGTCTGCATCTCCACGATGTTGGCATGCCCCATGGCGATGATCGCCTGGTTGCCTCGCTCAAACTCTCGGGTGGAACGGGCAGTCTCTTCCTGCAGGGCTTGGCGCCACTCTGCCAGGTATCGCAGGTTTGCCTGTTGCCATCCCGCGCTCGGCTGCACTGGCGGCAGCCCCTCCTGAGCCTGCAGTAAAGACATAGCATTACCGACGGGAGCAGTGCACACGAGTATGGTCGTGGAGGTGACCTCACGGGGTGTGCCCGACCCGCCACCCATCGTCTGAGCGTAAACGGCCACTTCCTTGCCGTTCGCCTTCAGCAGCGCAACCGCTCTGTCGAAGATAGGACCTGGGGTTCCAGACTGTTCCCGCATGCGAGTTCTGGCCTCCTCGGGCATCGACTGGTACTCTGCCGTTCGTCCGTCCAACCCAAGTGCCGGAAGTATGTGTTGCCTAAGAAGGCCTGCCGTCGAGGTGAAGTGGACGAGCGCTGCGTTGCGCCGCCGGGCGGGATTGCCGGGCATTGCGGAAGCCAGTTGCTGGCTCACATTAAGCGTATGAAACGGAACGGCCAGCATCTGTATCGAAGCGGAACCGTCAGGACTGCGCAAGTCAGCGGTAAGCGTACCGATGGCGTAGCTTAGCGGGTCGGTCGTTCGGTCGATGTGCGCTTCTCCGTGCCAGCCGGGCAGCACCGCAAGCTCTCCCTGAACGACGCCCAGAGCGGGATCCTGCACGAGTACGGTGTCCTTGCGGGATTGCGCAGGAACTGCAATGCCAAGCGTAGCCGCCAGAATGAAGGTGGAAATAGCAGGCAGGCTTATTTGACGAAAGTACATATCCAGGCTCCAGGAGATCGTTCAGTCTTTAATCGTTAGCGGCTGACAACCAAGCTGACGCCCACGGTCTGTACCGTGGCACCGCCGACCGTGATGCTTACCGGGATGGAGTACGTGCCAGCACTTGCGTTCGGCGAGTCGCTACCGCAGCCGCTCAAGCCTGCAAAGGCCAGCACGCCGAGGACGAGAAGCATCAGGCTACCGCCATTCACTCGAAGTGCCGATCTGGTCTTCCGCGAACAGCAAAGCAAAACGCAACCAAGAATGCCTGCAAGGCTTACCCTCCCACCACCACTTCCCGGCTGAAGTGGCACATCGTTCTGTGCTATTGTGCCCGGCCCAGTTTTCAACGTAAGCGTCGTGCTGCCGCTGCTAACACTCGGCGACAACGTAACCGATGGCGGAGCGAAGCTGCAGGAGACATGAGCGGGCAGCGTGCCGCAGCTAAAGGAAGCCGTGCCGGAGTACCCCCCACTCCCGGTCAGTGTTAGCACCAGGTTCCCTGAATTGCCGGAAGTGATCGTCAGCGTTCCTGGCGAGGCGGTACCCGTTACCGAAGGTGTCACCACAGTTTCTACAAGGGCTGTCGAGGTGCTCCCCCCATACGCTGCATCTCCGCTGTACTGGGCCGTCAGATTATAACTTCCAGCAGCGCTGAAGGAGGTTACCAGAGTAGCCGAACCCGAAGTATCCAGGCTGCTCACGCCAAGCGCAGTGGTGCCGCTGTAGAACGTGATCCGGCCGGTTGGCGCTCCAGCGCTGTGAACGACTGTTGCGGTGAGAGTCACGTTCATGCCGCTACCAGCGGTACTGTTCGAACTTGTCAGCGCGGTTGTCGTCGGAGTCTGAGGCGCCACAACCGTCAGAGCCACCGGAAACTGAACGGTAGCTTGGTTCTTTTCAGAGTCCTTCACAATGTAGGTGACGGTAAACGTGCCTGGTGTTTTCGGTGCTGGCGAATACAGTGACCCATCGGCGTTCGCACCATACTCACGCTTCACGTCGTTGTCGGATAGAAGGAGAACCCACGTATAGGGCGGAACGCCACCGGTGGCTGTGGGTGCGGGTGCAGCGTAGGCCTGCCCGACGGTGGCGACCGGCAAGGTATAAGGGTTCGCTTTCAAACTCGATGTAATCAGGAGTCCGTCGATACCGGTGACGATGAGAGCAGGCTTAGACGAATCGGTCACCTGTACTTCAACCTGGAAAGGCAAGTCGTAATACTGGATAGGTTTGAAGGAGAAACTGCCGTCAGACGCCAGCGTCATGCCGGCGGGCAGCGTTGCCCCAGGTGCGACCGTCCAGGTGTACGGCGGTGTGCCACCGGACGCTTCAAACTGGTTGGCACAAAGCACCCCCACGGCACAGTCCACAAAGTCTCCGCCAATCACCATTAAAGGCGGCGCGATGGTGGAAAGCGATGTTGCCAGGGTCACACTGGCAACGGGATTTTCACCGTCTGTAACCGTTATGGAGAAGGTCGACGTTTCTCCTTTCGTGGGCTTGCCCGCGATCACTCCGGTGGTTGCATTGAGGGTCAGGCCCTCCGGCAGCGTTCCGGCCGACAAGGTCCACTTGTACGTTCCATAGCCGCCAACGGCACTCAACCCTCCTGTGTACTGCGTGCCGACCGTGGCGTTCTTTAATGAGCCGCTCAGCATCAGGCTGCTGTCGACAGTGAAGGGCAACACTCGGCCCGCAGTGAGTGCCGGTGTGGAGGAGTCCTGCACCGCAATCGTCGTCTGGTACGTGCCGAACTGCGTCGGTTTGCCGGACAGATAGCCCGTGGTGGGGTCGATGGTGACCCCGGGAGGCAGCCCATCTGCAACGAACTTGAAAGGTGATGTGCCACCTTGCAACTGAACAGGATTGGTATACGCCTTCCCGACAGAGCCGTTGGGCAGGCTGGACGTAGTGATTTGAAGCTTGCTGCTCAGGTTTAGCGTCACAAAGCCTGACATGGTGCCGCCGCAGGTCAGCGCATAAGTGTACGTGCCGTCCGCCGTGGGTGTGACTGTTGCCGAGCCATGGAAGCCGTTCGCATCCGTGATGCCGCTTTGCTTCCCGGTCCAATTACCCGCCGCAGGGAGGTTTCCCTGCACAGAGGCGTAGCACTGGCTGGCGGTGAGCGAGTAGGCCCCGGGCACTTTGTAAGTCAGCGTCAACGGCTGGCCGGGCTGGATGGCGCCGGTCACCGGGTTTCCGCTCGCGTCGGTGAAGGACAACTGAATCGGTGCGGGAAGGTTCAGGTCGAGCAAAGACAGGACGCCGGGAACGGTTGCGTATGCGTTCGCGTTCTTCTGGTAGTGGCTTGCTGCCGCGACGATCTTTCCGTCGCTGCCTTGCACAGGTGGCTGCGGAAACTGCCCTTGGTCGCCTTCTACAAAGTTTTGTGCCACTTTGAAGGCTCCTGATGGCGTCACCTGCAGGATCGCCCCACAGCCATTGTGGTTCGAACCAAAGTAGGCCGCGCACGCAGAAAGATCACCGCCAAGGATAGCCGAGGTATACAGATTTCCATCGCTGCCGAAGGTAGGTGGTGTGGTCATGACGAACATGTTCGTCGCGCTCGTGGTGTACAGCGTCTGGAAGCTGCCGGAGGTGCTTACCTTGAAGGCGCTGGCGGGTATATAGGGAGCGTTGTTCGGGCTTCCCAGGGTCCAGCCGTACAGATATCCGTCCGGTCCCTGTGCAAGCCCGGTCGGATCGTAACCCAACGAATTATCGGCAGGCAAAGTGAACACCGTGCTGGTCACGCCAGCGGGTGTCGTCTGGAAGATGTACCCGCCCTCTACCGTCCCGGAATACAACGACCCATAAAAGTTGTGGTCGGCTCCCTGCACCAGCTTGTTAAGTGGGTATCCGGAGGTGAGAAGTGTCAGGAGATGAAAGTCGCCCGTAGGTGAGATCTTGTAGATGGCGCTGCCGTTGGTTATCCCAAAGGTAGGCTCGTAGAAATAGCCATCGTCACCCAGAATCGGTTGCGCAATACTCTCCGCCCCGCTGTCTGCGTCGCTAAAGAAGTGGACGGTGGAGAACGTGCCAAATGACCCGTCTGCGACGATTTTGAAGAAGGTGCCGCAGCCACGGGTTGAGCAGCCGATCAAGCCTCCGCCCTGCGTTATACCGTAGATATTGCCGTCTGGGCCAATCACCAGCGGATTAGGGTCAAAGCCCTCCGTGCCGTCCGAGGCGAACGTATGGACAAGGCTTACGACCCCAGTAGGGGTAATTTGATAGACAGCTCCGCAGTTGCCGGTGGTGTGGAAGAAGACGGACCCATTGCAGGAACTCGTCGGATATGTAGTCGCGTAGTAGTTGCCATCGGCCGCCTGCACCGGCGTGCTGAGGGCGACCGGCGTAGCGTAGGCCGTCGTCGTCTGCGCCCAACTTGTTCGTACTAGGCAGCACAGCAAAAACATGCAGGTACCAATCAAAAGTGAACGCAGGGCGCTGGGTAACCGCCGTAGCAACGTGTTTCCGCAGCGAGGGTGAGTGTTTGCGCCGGACACTTTGGTCTTAACGCTGGATGACATTGACTGGGTAAATGGCACGGCTTTCCCTTATATGCCGCGCAAAAAAACTGCGGCTACTGGATACGCGCTTTTTCCGACCAAAGTGTGTCAGCCACTCCGCTTTCTCGCGCGCCACCGAATGCTCGCAAGCCTGAACGACCGCCGCAGACCGTCAAAGCGGCTCACGCGCGACTCCTGATTCATTTCCCGCTGACTACCTGGGTCCGCAAGGCGAGAAGTTGGGCATGTACCTTTTGTGCAGCGGCAACCTGCGCGGGAGAGTGTGCGGACTGGGCCAGATTAGAGTCTGCGGCCTCCGCGTGTTGCAGCGCTGCGGCAAACTTCCTTTCACCGACAAGAGTCTCCATCACAACCTGCTCTGCCGAACCGACCATGTGGTTGGTGGGGGTAAAGAACTTGCGCACCATCCCCAGTGCTTCAAATGCCACCGGCTCCGCGCGACTGAACTGCCCGTCGCTCCGGTATGCCAACGCTGTGTAATACAAAGCGTTCGCTAGCTCCGGGCCGGGAGGCACATTCTTGCGCCATCGCGGCAGTGCGTCTTCCATCATGAGCACCGCGGCATGCGGATTCCCTGCGTGCAAAAGAGCTCCTGCGGTGTAGTCCTGGATCAGTAGAGTCTTTGGGCTGTCCGCCCCGGCGCACTGGCGCGATCCAGATAGCGATTTCTCAAACAGCGGCACGCTACCAGCCTGGTCGCCGCGTGACCCTGTGATGTAGCCCAGATCGGCATACATCTGCGACTGATCACACAGTGCGTTCGGGTCGCGGTTGTAGATCGCAAGACTGTCCCGGATGAGAGTTTCCGCCTCGCTCAGTTCGCCTCGTTCTTCCAAATCGCTGGCGAGGCTATACATCGCGAACGCTGTCTCTCGCTCCGGCAACTGGGCGGCGCGTGCCTCACTGACCGCTTCCCGCATCAGGTGCAGGTTGGCATCGCTGCTCTTCCCTGCGTTCTCTCGCACCTGACCGAAGTAGAGCTGGCTCCACACACGGACCTCGGTCCGCGTGTTTTTGTCGCGGCTGAGTCCGAGAGCGTGGGCCGTGCGCGTCTCGGCCTCCGCCTGATTGCCGAGCTGAGCCGCGCTCATTCCAGCGAACGCCTCGGCCTCTGCTTCTGCGTCGTGGTCACCGGCATCTGCGGCAAGTCGCGCTACGTTGACAAACGCGTCGTGTGCCGCAGGCACAGCACCGTTTTCATAGAGCGACTCACTGAGGCTCAGCATCGCTTGTCGCTGGTCCTTCGGGCTGCTGATGTACTGTGGAAGCACTCGCATGCCAAGTTCAAGGAGCTCTGGTACCGTGGCTGCCGGTTTCCCCGTCTCGTTCGAGTTGGCAAGGCGGAACAACCGATATAGGAACACCTGCATGTTTTCGGCGCGTTCGCCTTGCACGAGAGCTTGGTGCTGACGCCAACCTGCATACCCCAGACTCCCGATGATGAGAAAGACCGCAGCAGTTGTCAGTGCAATCGGCAACTTCTTTCGCCGAAGGAACTTGCCAAGTCGATACGGCAGGGTCTGCCGATGCGCAAGAACGGGACGACCGTCCAGATACCTCTTAAGATCGTCTCGGAGAGCGTCCACGGAACGGTAACGGTCCACAGGCCGATTGCGCAGGCACTGCGCCGTGATGCTCGACAGATCGCCGCCGAGGCGGTCGCGCAGTGCGGCCGCGTCGCGTTCCCTCCTCTTCTCTGCTGCTACATCCGTGGCACCGTTCTCCAGAGGCAAAGGCTCGCGATCCTGCAGCGCATCTTCAAGCCGTTTTGTAGCGGATGAATACCCCCATGGCCGCCGACCGCAAAGCAGTTCCGACAGAACGCCACCCAGGCCGTACACATCCGAAGCTGTTGTTACTGGTTGATGCCTTAATTGCTCCGGGCTGGCATAAGCGGGGGTTGCCAAAACAGTGGTAGTGCTCAGGTCGTCTCTGCTCAGGATCTTTGACGTTCCAAAGTCAAGCAGCTTTACTGTGCCTTCCTTGGTGACAAGGATGTTGGACGGCTTAAGATCCAGATGTACAGTCAGATTTTGGTGAGCATAGGCCACAGCTTCGCAAATCTGTTGAAAGACAAGAAGTCTCTGCTCAATGCTCAAAAGCCGTTCGTCGCAGAAACTCACAATGTCCACGCCGTCGACGAATTCCATAGCCAGGAAGGGTTGGCCGTTGTCGCTAAGTCCGGCGTCCAGCATGCGTGTGATGTTCGGGTGGTTCAACGTAGAGTAGACCTGTTGCTCGCGCTGGAACCGCGCCTCGAACTCCGGTCCAGCCGCGTGCATGCTCAGCACTTTGACAGCGCACTGCAGCACAGCACCGCCTATCATGCGCTCGGCCAGGTATACCGAACCGAGACCACCGGTGCCGATATGACGCAGCAAAGCGTATGGCCCGATCCGCTGATTTGCAAAGTTCCGAGGCGGCTCGCTGATCTGCTGTGGCTCCTCCGAAGCCAAGAGCAACGCCAGGACTCGGTCTACGACTGCCGGGGCGTTCGATGCTTCGCTGAGGATGCGTGTTCGTTCACTGGCGGGTGCCGTCTCAGCCAGGTAAAACAACTCCTGCAACCGTTGCCAATGGTTGGTCTCCCATTCATGGCTTCCAGCCTCGGCATTACCTACACCTTCGGCCATCATCCACCTAACCTTAAACGCGTCGATCCGGGCAGAACTGTGTCAAAGGTTTGGCCGCAATCTTTCTCGCAGCCAGCCGCGCGCGAAACGGAGCTCACGATCGACGCTTGCCTTGGAAACTTGAAGAATATGTGCAGTCTCGTCTGCGGTGAAGCCCAGCAGAAAACGCAACTCGACAATCCGGCATTTTCGCTCGTCAAGATTCTCTAATTCGCTCAGCGCGGCTTCGATGTCGAGCGCGCCCTCTGTATCGAATTCCGCCCACGTCAGACCTTCCTCAAAAGGTATCTGGATACCACCCGATCGTTTCGAGCGTCCCTCGGCTCGGGCGTGGTCCGCCAATACGCGGCGCATTACACATGCAGCAAAACTGTAGAAGTGCTGCCTGTCCTGAAAATCAAGCTGTCGTTGAGTCACAAGTCGAAGAAACAGCTCATTCACTACGGATGTCGGCTGCAACATGCTATCTGAGCGTTCCCGTTTGAAGAGCGCGCCAGCTACGTTGCGCAACTGCGGGTACACCAGCGCAAACAACTCATCTTCGTTCGTCTTTTTTCCGTGGCACCAGTCATGAAGCAGCGCCGTGATTTCAGGCATTCTTCACC
>CALMAP010000025.1:13228-20319 GCA_937859825.1 uncultured Terriglobus sp.
TTCTTCACCTATTGCGTATCGGATATCTTACGACGCTGGCTGATCGTAGGATAGCCGTTTGCGAGAATGTAATGTTAGCTTCTTCCTCGCCTTGGCTCAGCTTTTCGAGCGATAGTAGGACGGAAACGATGCCGGGCATTTTTCGGGGACGGTAAGCCACTCATTCCTTGAACAGCAACACATTCGTTGCTTGGGGCAGCGGCGATACAAAGTTTAGGGCGCTCTGCTCATGCCCTTCGGGATGCTGCTCTCGCCATAGAATCCGTAGGAACTCCGGCCAGTCGTCCTGGACGTAGAGCGTCCGCGTCACCTTGGCATGACACGGCAAGCAAAGCGTCAGCATCTTTGCCGGATCGCTATTCCCCGCTTCCCTGTGATGTACCGCGACTGAGCGCTTTCCCCGTTTCGTAGTCATGCACCATGGCACGCGGCAACGGTAATCATCACGCTTCAGCATCCTCACGATGACCACCGAAATACTCCTCGTCCTGGCGCTTGAGCGTGTAACACGTAGAGCACAGTCCCTTTGCGAGGACTTTGGCGTTCCCGCAAGGGCAATGCATCACAATCTGCTTTGATTTTGTCATCAGGCTTCCACACCGACTTCTCTGGTTCGATAGCGGTGTAGAGTCATCCGCGAGACACCAAACTCCCGCGCAACTGCGGAGGGCTTTTCTCCGGCTGCTAGCTTGTGCACGAGCGAAGCAACAGCTTCCACACTCAGCGTTCTCGGCCTTCCCTTGTACACGCCCCGCTTCTTAGCAAGCTCAATTCCCTCTCGCTGGCGCTCTCGAATCAATTGCCGCTCAAACTCTGCAATCGCTCCCATCACACTCAACAACAGGTTCGCCATCGGCGAGTCCTCACCCGTGAAGATGAGATTTTCTTTGCGGAATTCCACCCGTATGCCGCGCTCCGTAAGGCCGAACACCAACTTGCGAAGGTCATCCAAGTTACGCCCGAGCCGGTCCATCGAGTGACACACCACTGTGTCTCCCTCGCGGACGAACGACAGCATCGCCATGAGTTGGGGCCGCTTCACATCTTTTCCTGAGACGTGATCGACGAAGCGCCGGTCGATCTTCACGCCTTCAAGCTGCCGATCCTCACGCTGATCGAGCGTGCTCACACGAATGTACCCGACGCATTGACCCTTTGCAGACCGAGCCGAAGCTGCGGTTGCTGCCAGCTTCGTGGATCGAGCCGGTTTCAACGCCCTGGTCGTTTTCGTATATCTTGCCCGCCTTTTTGTATCGGTAAGCTCTTTAACCCTCTCCATTAGTCGTATCATAAAGGAGATTAGTACCCTTGCGATACGGGATTCAAGAGGAAGCCGTTACGTATCACTGAGGTATACCCTATTGTAACGGGGACAAAACAGCCGGCTATCACCACAAACAGTATTTATGCAGGTGTGGTTAGAGGCTCACTGATGATTCATGCTAGCTGAATTGGTAAACCCTATCCGGGATGCCACCCTCTCGCAGCTCATGGATAGGCAGACGGAACACGCCGCGTATCTGTTCCACTTTGCGCACGGCAATCTGAACGTGAGTCTTCTTCCAGAAGCCGGCTTCGGGATACAGCTCTTCCCCTTCCGGGAAGAGGGCGCGGACCGTGTCGTACTCAATACCGATCTCTGCAAGGTTCTCGTGGAGATGCTGAATAACGGCGCGATCCAGAAAGCGAAGTGCCAGATCACCAGGTTTACGGTCCTTGATGTCTCTGTTTTCCAGCAGCTCTTCGCCGCGGAGCGCCTGCAGGTCCTTATAGCTCGCGTAGGCTGCTTCCACTGCTTGGGTGCCGCGCTGGGTGGTCAGGTCTAAACAATTCCCCAGTTCGATCGCCGCCCCGACGAGACTTTCCTCCCCAGTGCGGAACTCCTCAGCCCACTGGTAAGCACGAACCGCGTCCCACTCCCAGAAGTAAGCGCCGTTTCCAAGCCAATCCCATCGCTGATTGCTCAAGCGAAACAACGAACCGCCCAGAAGCTTATGGGCGGTTGCTTTACTACAGCCGTGATATGCCAGAACTATCGACAAGTGGTCTCTGCAACCTCTTCGTCTCGAAAGTGCGGTGCGGTCCGGCCGCTCTGGTCTACAATCCCTTCACTCTGGAGAAGTGCGGTAGCCTTCGCAGGCGTGTTGTACTCGGATCGTATCTCCGCAAACCTGGCCATTAGTTTCTTGTAGTCGGCTTCGCTCATCACACCTCCAGATCGCCTACCAGAATAACAGCTTTGTCAAGAGGGAGGTGTTCAAACATCACCGCTGCCGGTTGGCTTGCGACAGCACCGTCGCAGCCAGTTCCTTTGTATCTTCGGCGTATTTGCTACTTTTCATGACCCTGGATGCGAGCTCTTCCATTTCCTTGCCCGTCTGATGGCTCGGGTTGCGTTGGGAAAGTGCAGAGGCCGCAAGACGCTTCTGCACCTCAGAAGCATTCGGATCATTCAGCACCGACCCGGCATCGGACGCCACCTCAGCTGACGTTCGCTTTCTATTGAATGCCATCTCTTCTCCTCCTACGAGGTTTATTTGACCGCCCTTGACGTTGTTCTACTCCCGATCCGCACAGGCGACACCTTCTAGAGCCAAGACATTCGTGACGAAGTGCCTCGCAGCATTGCGCGCTGCCAACATCATCACCAAGTATTCAACTGCGAAGATGAGTAGAAGGGAGCCCGTCTTCAGACCATGCGGCGTGAAACCCATGACTCCAATGATCCCGACGAAAAAGACGATCACCGAAAAAGCAGTCATCTCGCGAAAGCGCAGGTAGGCGCCGTGGGCGTCCTCTACTGAGGCCTGTGATTCGTGTCCTTTGTAGATGCGGTACCAGAGAACTGTTTGAGCAGCTGCTTCAACAGTAAGCTGCCCATACTTTCGCATAATTCTCTCCAAGTCAATGCGCGGATCACTCTTGGCCAGCCGAGAGAAAGCTTCACTCGAAGGCAGACAGTTCTGCAATTTCCAGAACACCAGAGACTCTTTGAGCTGCTTCGAGCAAGCCCAACCGATTGCACTGGTTAGCAAGGTGATGGCGGCTGGCACCGCAACCAGCTTGCCCACGAACGACCAATCACCGTGTGTGAATGAAGTCACCAGATCAGCAACACGCTGCCGGCCCACGATAATCAAGCCAAGTGCAATGGCGTTCATGGCAATGAATGTAATGATGTACGGCTGATTCTTCTGCTTAAGTGTGCGTCCCATCTCACTCCACGAAGCCGTGCTTCTTATAAAAAGTCGACAGTTCCGCTCGATTGGCTAACGCGAGACCTTTATGGACATTGCGAGGCTCGTTGAGCAATCCAAGGTGCTCCAGGTTATAGAACAGGAGCGCCTCCTTAAGCCGCAGGATCAACCTCCCCTTCTCCATACAGAAGTCTTCCTCAACAATCTTTCTTTGCGCCTCTGACAAATCAGGATGCGGTACGATCACCGCTTCGATCATGTTGTGCCAGTCCGCATCCGAGCCCGGATCGATGGGAGATGATCCTTGCAGAACGGCTTCTCTCACACGGCCAAGGACAAAATCGCGGAATTCGTTGCGTTCGTGGCAGTACGCCCGAACGTGCCATCTACTTCCGTTGAATCCAAGCGCATGCGGTGTGATGTTCCGGCATGACGTTCCAGAACCGCTAATGGAGTCGTAGAGGATACGGACACTCTTCTGGTCTTTTGTCGCCGTTAAGATCGACCGCAGGATGTCATGCCCGACCGGGCGAGCAGGTTCCGCCACCAGACTAGTGTCAGGTCGCCAGCCTAAAAACGACGAGTTTTCTGCCTCGACACCGCTCGTGACGGCCCATAAGCGCGTCAAGTAGTCGTCCGTAGAAGCCTTGAGCAGCACTGGTGCAAAGGTCTTGCTGGTGATGTACGCCCTTTCAAGCACATCGTAGAACGCGTTCTCAGGTGCCAGCTCGCGGTATCTTGCGAAATCAACGGACGCCTGTGGGACAGAGATTCCAAAGAAATCAACCAGATCGCTGCGATTGACCCTTCCCTCCCATTGCAAGCGGAACTCGATGAACTCCAGCCTTCTTTCCTGTCCCCATCGTGCTGGCGCTCTCTCTTTTTCCGGCAAAGCAGACCTCTTTTCTTTTCTGTCTACCATCTAGAAACTAGATGGGGTATAGTAACCCTATTCTAATCGAAGGAGGGACGACCCCGCCGCCATCAAGACGAGGCCAGTTCCGTAGGCGATACCTGCAAAATGGCAACCACTATGACATTCTTTCCGGTCGGGAATGGGGGCATGACGCTTGTGACCCTCGACGGTGGCCGGACCATCTTGATTGACTGCAACATCACTGGTGCGGCTGACGACCCTAAAGACAGCACGCGCGATGTCGCCAAAGATCTTCGCGAACGACTGAAGAGGGATAAGGCTGGGCGGCCCTTCGTAGACGTCTTTCTTCTGACCCATCCGGACCAGGACCACTGCCGGGGAATCCAGACCCATTTCTATTTCGGCAAGCCAGCTGATTATCCCGATGACAAGAAAGCCGACAATGAAAAGCACATTCTCATTCAGGAGATGTGGTCGTCGCCCATCGTGTTCCGCCGTGCCAGTGTTGGTCATACCTTGTGCAAGGACGCCAAGGCGTTCAACACAGAGGCCAAGCGCCGGGTGGAGGTCGCCCGCTCCAAAAAGTGCTCCGGTATCGCGGAGGGCGACCGTATTCAGATCCTGGGCGAGGATGAGGACGGGAAGACGGATGACATTCTGGCTATCGTAGTGAAGGTTGACCAGGACATCACCAAGGTAAACGGCGAGACCAGCAAGCTCTTCAAGGCGCGGCTACTCGCCCCTCTGCCGAAGTCGGACGACGATGACGAAGAGGAGAACCTTCGTAAAAACCATTCCAGCGTCATCCTCAATATGGAGCTCGCCGACACCACTGCCCGCAAGACGGTGAAGAACTACCTAAACGGCGGCGACGCCGAAGTTCTGATCTGGGAGAGGCTCTGGGCGAAGCACAAGAAAGCGGCCACCGTTCTCGAATACGACTTGCTTGAGACACCACACCACTGTTCCTGGCACACACTCTCTTGGGACAGCCGCTCCGAGCTGGGCGACAAAGCCAAGGTGTCGCCCGATGCCAAGAAGGCCCTTTCGCAAATCCGTGAAGGAGGGCGTATCGTCTCGGGCAGCGCCCCAATCAAAGACAACGATTGCGACCCACCGTCATACGCCGCCAAGCAGGAGTATGAGGGGATTGCGAGTGGAGCTAAGGGCGACTTTTTCTGCACCGGCGAGAACCCGACCGAGAAGAATCCTTCACCCCTGGAATTCACAGTCACAGACCAGAAGCTCAAAAAGTCTGTCCGCGGAGCTGTTGTAGATGCACCCTATGTCATGACGAAATCCATGGTCGATGAGGCCGCGCGCAAAGCTGCAGAGTCTGAGGCCGTCTCTAAGGGCGGAGATACCAAGTATGCCTAACGGCATCGCTCAGCGGATGCAAGAGGAAGGCGTCGCGAAAGCTGACGCCTTTCTTGCAGCAACCTGGCATGCCCGACGCCTCTCGGAAGCCGAGCTAAAGCAACACGCCGTCCGTGAACCACTGGCCGGCTGGGAAGCCTACGTTCAGCCGGAACAGGCCATCCACCGGCTACACATCCTCATCAATCATCAGTTCCCGTACTCTCTTCCGAAGTTCCTCCTTGCCGACAATCCGAGCTTCCCCTCATGGCCGCACGTCGAGCCTGACGGCAATCTCTGTTTGAGTCGAACCAATCGAGTGCTTCGACCGGACCACCCAGCGGGAGTGCTGGATGTGCTTTTGGCCCAAGCAGTTGATCTTCTTCGAAAAGGTGAGCTTGGGCTGAATCTCGAAGACTTCAGGTCAGAGTTTTACTCGTATTGGAACTTCAGTCTTGATGACCCAAAGGAAGCGGTCCTCAGTCTCCTCGACACACAAGCGAAAAGTAGATTTGTCAGACTCTGGCCGGGCGAGACACGGAGCGTTGTAGGTGAATCCGAAGCGCAGGTGTTGACCTGGCAGCGCAACCGTTGGGGTGAGCAGCCACAGTTCAATAAGACAATACCCGCATGTTTCCTATGGCTCCCAGAAGTGCTCCTCCCCACTCAGTATCCCCGGTCTGCCCATGATCTCTTCCGTCTCGCTCAATCAATTCCAAACGGCAAGAACCTCCTGGAGCGTTTCAGCCGACTAAAGCTGTCCACCTACTACTTTGTTCTCGGTGCGCTTGGAAACAATGGTCCCTGCTTCGCAGCTGTTTGTACACGTCCGCCTCAGACTTCCGAGATGAGGACATTTCGCAAACATGGGCCGTTGAACGGCTTCAGAAAAGGCAAGATGCCGCAATCGCTCGTAGCCGCCCGGCTTTTCTCTTCTGTGGCTCCAGCACAGCGCCTCAAGCTTGACCGGGCTGATGCCTGCTGGATACATGGGCGAGGGCACGACCCGCATCAGCCCGTACTCGCTCAGAAGCGCGTGATCATTATTGGCTGCGGCTCGGTAGGCGCTCCCATCGCAGAGCAACTTACAAAAGCCGGCGTGGGCCAGATCGATATCGTTGACCCCGAAGGTCTGGCGTATGCAAACATCGGGCGCCATCCACTCGGTGCTGAAGCCGTGGGCGTCAAGAAGGCGTTAGCCATGGAGACAAGGCTACAAAGCGGCCACCCTCACGCGACAATTCGCGGCTTCGGTCTTTCTTACGAAGAATTCGTGTTCAAGCATCTCGATACTCTCCAAAGTGCAGACCTCATCATTAGCGCCACTGGTAGTTGGACAGCGGAACGCCTTCTCAACTCGCAACGGATTAGCGGTGAACTCCACGCACCGACGATCTTTACGTGGACCGAGGCCCACGCCTGCGCGGGTCACGCTTTGCTTCTCACTGCGCCACTACCCTGTCTGCAGTGCGGTATGACCCTTGAAGGCGCGCCGAAGACTACAGTCACGACCTGGGCCGATCCCCGCTTCGGAGAGCGAACAGAACCAGCATGCGGGGCCGTGTTTCAGCCTTATGGAATTGTTGAACTCCAAGGCACGGTTTCTCTAGCATCGGGTTTGGCCATCGAGGCAATGATAGGCCAGGCCACCAGGTCTACAC
>CALMAP010000025.1:20329-21833 GCA_937859825.1 uncultured Terriglobus sp.
GGTCTACACACCGCGTGTGGCAGGCAACAGCCGCGTTTCTTCAACAGGCCGGCGGAGCGTGGAATCCAGATTGGGTCCAGGGCCGTCCAGAGCGCGCGGCTGGCGGCTTGCAAATCGAAATCAGTTGGGAGAAAGACGATCTGTGTCCTGCGTGCTCCTCAAGAAATACTGGCGTAGTCTCCATTACCGGATCGGAGACTCAGATCAACAACTCTCCATCACACCTGCCGTCCTGAACCACATCGCTGAGCATCAGCAAAGTGCCGCGCACGCAGCCGAAGCTGGCGGTCAACTCTTTGCACGTATGACTGAGTCCTGCATCACCGTTCAACGAGCTACTGGACCCAGACCCACGGACCGACGTACCCGGTATGGCTACATCCCTGATCGAAAGAAGGAACAACAAGAGATCGACGAAATGTTCCAAGCGGGTTTGCTTTTCATTGGAGACTGGCACACCCACCCTGAGAAGATCCCGACGCCATCCAGGTCAGACCTGCAGAGCATTAAGAACATATACAAGGGATCGCGACACCATCTTCCCGCCTTTCTGCTACTGATTGCCGGAACAGCAAGCTTCCCTGCTGGCCTACATCTCTGCTTCCACTCGGCGACTGCTGAGGTAAGGCTCTCCAGAGTCTAGAAACTGATGATGTTGCTTCAATCGCGAATAGCTGGCTACTTTGTAATCGCATCGTCAGTCCAGCAGCCGTTCCGCCAGTGCGTTTGATCAACAGGCTTCAGCATTTGAAAGAGGGCAGCTCTTCCCATCGCGTAGTCCACCGGGGCGACCGGTACTCTGCCCGGAGTTTCCAAGCCGCGTCCTTCGGCCCGGCGCTCAGGGTGCGGACGGTTCCCCGCCCCAGCGTTGCGTTGAGCCGGTCCACCGTCTTCCAGACGCGCTCCCTTCGTTCGCGGTCGAGATCGCTCCACAAAGCCGGCTGCTGGACCGTCTCGGGCAGCAGCTCCGTAGTCATCACGCCGCGCTTCGCGTAGCGGAAGCCGTCGCGGAAGAGTTGTTCACCCAGGCGCACCACGAGAGCGACCACTTCGCCGTTGTCGTTGGTCGTGGCCGGGAACCGGGCCGAGGCGCCGTTCGAGTAGAACGGATCGTTGTTGAAGGTGTTGGTGTGCATGAAGACGAACAGGTTGTCGGCTGCCAACTTGTACTGGCGCATCTTCTCCGCTGCGCGTGTCGCGTAGCTGGCCAGCGCTTCGCGCATCTCCAGCCAAGTGGTGCCCGGGTGCCCCAAGCTCCGGTTGACCGCGCTGCCCGTCCGTGTCGGCTCCACCAGCTTCGCTGCAGCTTTTTGTGTTTTCGGTTTTGAGATTCCCTCACAAGGGATCGCTGCATCGAGCGAGTATTGCCATGCCTGCTCAGGACTTCCTTGCGGGAGGTAGGTGATGCTCTTTGTTCCACCGTTGGAGTCAACCGTAAAGCGGGCCTGACGATCAGGGGTGTGCTTATAGTACGAGGACGCCAAGAGCTTATCCCCATCTCTCA
>CALMAP010000026.1 GCA_937859825.1 uncultured Terriglobus sp.
GAGCGGTTCCCGTGCCTTCTTCGGTCTGCCGAAAGCCATGCCTGATTCTGCCATCCGTGGCGCAGGACGCGCTCCGGGCAGAGCCGTGCGACGGAATGTGTCGTCTAATCATCCTGAGGGTACGGTTGTGCGTATGCGTAGGCAGTGGCTTCAAGTAGGTATCGGTTTGGCTCTTGCGGGGTCGCTGGCGATGGCGGCGGCAGCGCAGGACGGTTTCGGCAAGCTCGACCCTGCACCACCGGACGGCAAGACGGCCGACCAGATCGTGACCGCAATGGGCGAAAAAGAGTCCAACTTCGCCAAAGCGCGCGAAAACTACGTCTTCAAGCAAAGTGTAGTTTTTCAGACCATCAACGACGACAACGGAAAGCCTGACGGCGAGTACCGCCAGGTGGCTGACATCGGCCTGAACCGCGACGGCACCCGCACGGAGCGCGTCACCTTCGCGCCGCAGAACACCATCGAACGCGTGATCCTCACACGCGAAGATATGGACGACGTGGCGCACCGTTTGCCCTTTGTAATGACCACCAAGGACTTGCCGGATTACAACCTGAACTATCTGGGCCGCCAGAAGGTGGACGAGTTGGACACTTATGTGTTCAACGCCGAGCCGAAGACGATCGAGAAGAACCGCCGCTTCTTCAAGGGCAAGCTGTGGGTCGATCAGCGCGATCTGCAAATCGTAATGGTCAGCGGCAAAAACGTGCCGGATGAAGTGCGTAAGGGCCACGAGAACCTGTCGCCCCCCTTTACTACTTACTACGAGCAGATCGACGGCAAATACTGGTTCCCCACCTACACCAAGGCAGACGGCACGCTGCACTTTGCCGCCGGTGAGGGCAACATGGCGCAGGACGTTCACGTCCGTTCGATCGTAAAGTACACCGACTACCGCCAGTTCCGCTCGACCTCGCGCATCATCTACGACGGGCAGGAGATCACCAAAGAGGGTGACGATAAGAACACCCCGGAAAAGCCGAAGAAGTAGGGTGGTTTGTCGCTTCAGGGTCTGTCCATCCTGTATGTAACCCGCTTGCTTGTGCATGGGATGGACTGGACTTGCGCTCTGCTGAAGCGAACAATGACGCCTGTACACTGCACGGAGCGGTGAGAGGGCACCCGACCCAAGCTTGCATATCGACCTGGAACAACGGGATGCGCACCAAGCCGGCATAACTGTACGGCATAGCCGCGTATGCATTCTGGGTGCCGGCATCGCAGGCCTGGTGCTGGCTACTGAGCTTGCCGCGGCAGGTGTCGAGGTAACACTGCTTGAGGCCGGCGGCCTGGAACTGGAAGAGCGCAGCCAATCCCTTTATGAAGCGGAGATGCCGCACACGCGCCACACCGGCACGATCGAGGGCCGCTTTCGCACTTATGGCGGTTCGTCCACGCGCTGGGGGGGCCAGCTACTCAGTTATCCCGAAGACATTCTGCACCCTGTGCCCGGTTCGCCTTCGCATGCATGGCCGCTGCAGGGGACAGATCTTCAGCCTTATTACGAGCGCGTGCTGCGCCTCTTTCACGTGCCCGACCTGCCCTTCGACGCCGGCCTGCTGCCCGCGCTGGGTCAGCCGCCGGTCGATCTCGGTGAGGGCATCGCGCTGCGTTTCTCCAAGTGGTCGCCGTTTGCGCGCCGCAACCTGGCGCAGACCATCGGCAAGCAGTGCCTCAGCAATACGAAGATCCACCTGTACACGCACGCGAACGTGGCCGCCCTCGAAGGGAAGGATGGTCAGATTCGCCGTGTGAAGGTTCTGGACTACATCCGGCGCGAATTTTACTTCTCAGCGGACCAATTCGTTGTGTGCTGCGGCACCGTCGATTCGGCGCGCCTGCTGCTTCTCTCACCGGATGTGCCCAATCCGCACGGTCAGACCGGCCTTGGCTTCAGCGACCACATCTCGCTGCATGCAGCGGAGGTGCCGCAGGCCGCAAGGCCTACTCTGCAGCGGCTACTCGGCCCCTTCTTTGCGGACGGTGTTGCGTACACTCCCAAGCTCGAGGCCACTTCCGAACTGCAGCGCGAGGCCGGCCTGCTCGCCGTGATGGCGCACTTCACCATCGAAGAGCCGGAGGATTCCGGCATCGGTGCGATCCGCAACCTGCTTACCTCACTGCAGCGACGCCAGTTAAAAACCGCGCTCACGCAGAACCTGCTGCCCATGCTGCGCGGCCTGCCCGATGTGGTGCGTTTCGCCTGGTTGCTCAAAGTCCGCAAGCGCCGCCTGATCAGCAGCCGCGCGACCGTGCGCCTGAACGTGGACCTGGAGCAGGACCCCAACTCCACCAACCGCGTGCTACTTTCGGACGCAACGGACGCCCTTGGTCTGCGCAAGGCCGTGGTGCAGTGGCACGTGAACGACATCGAGCGCGAAACGGTGCGCCGCTTCGTCCCCATCCTGCGCGAACGACTCCGCGCCGCCGGTTTCCCCGCGTTCCACTGGAACGAACCCATCACCTCCGCCGAGGCAATCCCGCTGGCGGACCCCTATCCCCCGCTGGGTGGCCTGCGCATGGGCACCGACCCCACACAGAGCGTGGTGGACACGCAACTGCGCGTGCACAGGACCGAAAATCTCTACGTCGCAAGCTGCGCCGTCTTCCCTTCCGGAGGCAGCAGCAATCCCACCTTTACCATGATGGCGCTGACCATGCGGCTGGCGGAGCACCTGCGAACGACACTGCAAGCCTAGGAATCTGATTACCGTCTTATTTTGACAGGGCACGGATGCAGCCGTGCCGTAACTGCTCCTGATGCGAGGGGCTTCAGCTTTCCGCTTCAGTCAGAGTCTCCTAAGTGCAGGCTGTGTTGCTCGAGCGGTTATCCACGGCCTAACTACGAATCAGTGCCTCGCGCAGCATTGCAAGTTCGTCCGGGGTAAACCGGCACTGCTCTACCGCCGCCACATTGCTGCGCAGGCTTGCGGACCGCATCATCGCAGGCACCACGGCGGCGATGCCCGTATCGGAAAGAATGCAGTTCAGCACCCCCTCCGGCATCCGCCGGTCGGCAGGGATACTTCTGTCGGTGAGCTTCGCACGCAGCGGTTCCGGCAGCTTGGTGTCCTGCGCCAGCTCCGCAATGCGCGCGATGGTGGCGGCCACACCCGCAGGTCCGCCGAACGGGTGGTTCGCGACAAGAAACATCCCGCTTGCCGCGGGTGCCTGCGTTGGCCGCGTGAACCCGAGATTTGTGCGATTCACCGCAAACTGCGCCGTGGTCAGTGCTACGGGACGGGCCGCAAAGGTCGCCTCAATCACATCCGTCTCTCCAGAGATCCCCGCCATGCGCACCTTGCCCTCGTCCACCAGGCGGCCCATTGCCTCCAGCAGATCGTTCTGCTGCAGCACGGACGTGGGCGCAGCGTGTAGCAGAAGGATGTCCACATAGTCCGTGCGCAGCTCACGCAGGCTGGCGTGAAACGACTCGCGCAGCACATCTACAGAAAACTGCCCCGGCGTCACCGATCCGGAAGCCGCGGCGCGCGCCACCGAGCGCAGCGCCGGCACCAGCCGGATGACTGCCTGCGCCAGCGGCTTGATGCGCTGCTTCAGCCCGCCCTTCGCTGCAGGAAGAATGCCGAACTTCGTGCTGAGCACCACTTCGTGCCTGCGTCTGCCGAGAAACTCCCCCAGCAGCGCCTCGCTCTCGCCATACCCGTAGGAACGCGCCGTATCAAAGAAGTTGATGCCCGCATCCGCCGCCGCACCCAGCGCCTCAAGGGGCATGCCTCGAACGAGCCGAAAGAAAAGCTCATCCGCGAAGTGACGATCCCGGAAGCGATCACCATTCAGGAACTCGCCAACCGCATGGCCGAGCGC
>CALMAP010000027.1 GCA_937859825.1 uncultured Terriglobus sp.
ATGGTGATGAGCGTCTTCGGCAGCGTGAGGCACATGCGGCCGTTGCCCTCGCTCTCCACCACGCAGACGCCGCCGGTCTCGGCGATCAGGAAGTTCGCGCCGCTGATGGCCGTCTCGACGCGCAGGAACTTTTCCCGGAGAAAGCGACGCGCCGCATCGGCCAGGTCCTGCGGGCTTTCGCCCAGGCCGGGCAGCTGCATCTCACGCTGAAAGATCTCGCGAATCTGCTGGCGATTCTTGTGCAGGGCAGGGACGACGATGTGCGAGGGCTGGTCCTGCCCAAGCTGGATGATGAGTTCGGCCAGGTCGGTCTCATAGGGATGGATGCCGACGGCCTCAAGCGCGCGGTTGAGCTGGATTTCCTCTGTGGTCATCGATTTGATCTTGATGACCTCACCGCGCATGGGCGTGCCGGAGCTTTCGCCGGCTCCGGGATGCGTGCCGGGCGCGTCGCCTGCTTCCTTGCCTGCAATCAGGGACGATGGCGTGCCCGCGGCAATTGCTTCCTGAGCGAGGCGCACGGCAATGGTGCGTGCCTCCTCGGCATTCTTTGCCCAATGCACCACGCCACCCGCACGGGTGCAGTTCTCCTCGAATTGCAGCAGGTAGGCGTCAAGGTACTGCATCGTGTGCTGGCGCAAGGCGCGGCCTGCCTCGCGCAGCGCCTGCCAGTCGGGCATCTCGCCCACCACGCGTGCGCGCTTCGCCTGGATTACGTCCGTGGCATGGCGCACATTTTTGCGAAGCTGCGTATTGCCCACCATGGCGCTTGCCGCGATCGGGAACGCGGGTGCGGTGCGCGGATCGAGCGCTGTTCCGCCGCTCATGACCGCACCTCGTCCCCGGCAAGAATCTCCGCAATGTGCACCGTGCGCACACCGGTCCGCTGCCGATGCAGCGCGCCGCCAATGTGCATCAGGCAACTGTTGTCGCAGGCTGTGCAGACTTCGGCCTTTGTGTTCAGTACAGCGGTGGTCTTCTCCGCGAGCATGGCGCTTGAGACCTCGGCATTCTTTACGGCGAACGTGCCGCCGAAGCCGCAGCACTGCTCCACCCGTTCCAGCGGGACCAGGTCGATGCCGCGCACGCCTCGCAGCAGGGATTCGGGGCCGTCTGCGAGGTTCAAGCCGCGCAGGCCGTGGCAGCTCGCGTGGTAGGTCACGCGGTGCGGATAGTATGCGCCAACGTCGGTCAGGCCGAGCTTCTTCGTAAGGAACTCCGAAAACTCCCAGACGCGTGGCAGCAGTGCGTCTACCTCTGCGACCAGGCCCCGATGCTCGCCCTTGCTGGAGCCATCACGCTCCAAGCTCACGGCCATGCTGTGGTAGTGTTCGCGCATCATGGTCACGCAGCTTGACGAAGGAACGACAACTGCTTCCGCATCCTTGAACTGCGCGACGAAGCGCGGCAGCAGCGGCAGCGCCTCCGCTTGGTAGCCGGTGTTGTAGTGCATCTGGCCGCAGCAGGTCTGCCCGGCGGGGAAGTCGACAGTGTGGCCAAGGCGTTCCAGCACGTGTACCACGGCGCGCCCCGCCTCTGGAAAGAGCGTGTCGTTGTAACAGGTGATGAAGAGGGATACGCGCAGACCGCACTCCTGACAGAACCCGGCGGAAACACCCATGCCGGTTCGATAGAGATTATATTTCCCAAACGAAACCCGCATCCGGTAGATTGGTGTGCCAGCGGTTGCTTCTATTCTGCACCGCTTCGTGAACTTCTGACCGAACCCTGAAGAGGAGCCCATGGGACCGAACCCGCTGATCGGCATTGTTTACCACTGGATCGGCGGCTTCGCTTCCGCGACCAACTTCATCCCGTTTCGCGGGATCAAGCGCTGGTCGTGGGAGATCTATTGGCT
>CALMAP010000028.1:0-3810 GCA_937859825.1 uncultured Terriglobus sp.
TACTTCGATCTCGATCCGGCACATCGCGTCGTGCACCTGATGGGGCCGCCGCAGGAGACGCGGCATCTGATCGTTGCGGACCGGCAGGTCATTGTGTCGCCGGGCTGGTCGATTCACGCTGGCGCGGGAACGAATCGCTAGGCCTTTTGCTGGGGCATGGGTGGTGAGAACCAGGCCTACGACGATATGGACGGCGCGCCAATCGCGGAGCTTCGCTAGTGGCGGGGGGCCCACTGCAGATCCGACCCGCGGCGGAGTGCCGCTGGGATCAACTCTCGCTCGGAGAGGTGATGTTGCGGTTTGATCCCGGTGAAAGTCGCATCGCAAACACCCGCAGCTTTCAGGTTTGGGAGGGTGGCGGCGAGTACAACGTAGCTCGCGGCTTGCGGCGGTGTTTCAGGCTGCGCACCACAGTCGCTACGGCGCTGGTTGACAACCCGGTAGGCCGCCTCGTCGAAGACCTGATGCTGCAGGGTGGCCTGGACACCTCTCACGTGCTGTGGCGTGAGTACGACGGTTTGGGAGTGGCCGCGCGTAATGGCGTCTACTTTCTGGAACGTGGCTTCGGCGTGCGTGGCGCGCTGGGCAGCATGGACCGCGGGCACACCGCTGTATCGCAACTTAAACCGGGCGACATCGACTGGGAGAGGATCTTCGGGGAAGAGGGTGTTCGCTGGTTCCATACTGGCGGTGTCTTCTGCGCGTTGAGCGGCACCACTCGTGAGGTCGCGCTTGAGGCGATGCAGGCCGCCAAGCGGCATGGCACGGTCGTCTCCTACGATTGCAACTACCGGCCCAGTCTGTGGAAAGCCAAGGGTGGGCGCCTGGCTGCGGCGAAGCTGAACCATGAGCTTGCGCCCTATGTGGATGTGCTGTTTGGTCATGAGGGGGACCTCGCTTTGGAATTGATGGATACCTCCTCAGGTCCGCCATCGCACACGCCAGAGAGCTACGCTGCCATGGCAGAGCGCGTGATGCAGGCGCACCCAAACTTCTCCATCATCGCAACGACCACGCGCAAGCCACGCACTGCCAGCCGCAACGACTGGGGCGCCTATGCCTATGCCGCAGGGGGTGTGCACGTCGGTATGCCCATGCTGGATCTGGAGATCTTCGACCGGGTAGGTGGCGGCGATTCTTTCGCATCCGGTCTCATTTACGGCCTGACGAATGGCAAAGATGTGGACACAGCGCTGCAGTACGGCATCGCGCACGGAGCATTGGCGATGACCACCGCAGGCGACAGCAGCTTCGCCACTCTGGCTGAAGTCGAAAACCTGATCGCTGGTGTGGGGAGCGGCGTGCAGCGGTAACGAAAGTCCTAAGCGGGTAGACCTGGAGACGCAAAGCAATGCCGATGAGCAAAGCAGAAGTTCTGAAAAGAATGCAGCAGACCGGGCTGGTTCCTGTCCTGCGCGCAAGCTCCACCGCAGAGGCGCTCGCCATCGCCAAGGCCATCGCCGCAGGCGGCGTGAACGTGCTGGAAGTGACTATGACGGTGCCCGGTGCGATGGACGTAATTCGCACCCTGTTGCGCGAAGAACCGGAGATGCTGGTGGGCGCGGGCACCGTGCTGGACCCGGAGACGGCGCGGGCCTGCATGCTTGAGGGCGCGCAGTTCATTGTGAGCCCCGCGACAAACGTAAAGACGATCGAGATGTGTCGCCGCTACTCCTGCGCGATTCTACCGGGTGCGCTCACACCGACAGAGGTGGTGACCGCATGGCAGGCCGGTGCTGACGTGATCAAGGTATTTCCAGCAAGTGCAATGGGCGGCGCGAAGTACCTGAAGAGTCTCAAGGCTCCGCTGCCGCAGGTCGAACTTATTCCTACCGGTGGCGTCTCCGTGGCAACCGCAATGGAGTTTCTCGAAGCGGGCGCTTTTGCTTTGGGAGTCGGTGCAGACCTAGCCGACGGCAAAGCCATCGCTGCAGGAAAGCCAGAGCAAATCACCGAGACCGCCCGTAACTACCTGCGGGCCATTGCTGAGTTCCGGCAGAAGAGCGCCGCTGTTCAGTCGGATTAAAGCGCTATCCCTATCTAGTTCTTAGATTTATAAATAGACAATAGCTAGCTTCAATTCTTTTGTTCAAGCTCTCATCCGAATGAACCGGAAGACGGCGGCTTTAGTTGTCAAAGATAGAACAAAGGATTTGCATAGGTGGCTTAGTCATTGAGATTCTATCTTGCCTTGGCCATTTTTCTTACAGGTTTAGTCCAGGGCCAAGGCCCGACACAATAAGCAAATTGCAGGACGAAAGGTCTAGCCGTTTTAAGCTTACAAGTCTGTATAAATACGTTGAATTTTGTCCGACAGTAAAGCTTAAGCAGGCGGTCGCATGGCCCACAGCCCCGGCTGCGTGATCGGGTGTTCCCGCAGCAGTTCGACGTTCGTTGTGTCTGGATGAAGCTGCTTCCAAAGGTCGACGTAGTCCTGCCGGTTCCACGCGCGACCGGAGAGCAGCAGGGCATTGCAGCGCAGCGGCTGCTCTCCAAACAGGTGCGCGTCGGACACGTAGGGCCACTTGCCCTTGTTCGCTAAATAAGGAGAAGCCCAGGCAACCGCGGCCCGCATGCCACGACCATCTGGAAGCGTGTAATTCCACTGGCTCTCGAACGATGTCGAGAGGCTTTCGCAAGCGGAGCCGAGGCACTCCAGCGTGAACATTGACGCGGCATACGGCCGCTTGGTTTGCAGCGCGGGAGGAAAGTATCCGTCCAGATTCATCTGCCGCAGCAGCTTATCGCGGAAGCGGTGTGTGCACTCGCGGTAGATTGTGTCGTTTCGTGTGATGCGGGCGAACTCCGCTGCCTGCATCGTCCAACAGATTGCCTGCAGGTCTTTCGCCTCGCGCGCAATCATCCCGCGTCCGGATTCGTTCATCCAGGTGAGCAGCACTGCGAACCAGTTGCGCACGGCTGTGTCCGCGCCCGTCGGCGTCGCCGGTGCGGAGCAGAGAAAGGAGCAGGCACGAGCAAGCTCTGCAAGGCATACGGTCTGGCATACGCCATTCACGCGGTCGTCGTCCGCGGGCGCGCCAAGTGTGCCCGCCTGCTCCAGTGTGGGAGACATGCGAGTAGCGGTGTCCACGCACCACACCTGCACCTGTTTCCACGCAACGTCATAGAAGCGCTGCTCATGGGTGAGCCGCCATGCCGCGGTGAGCGCCGCCACGCGAGCGACCATGCTCACCAGCAGGCTGATCTGCTTAAAAAAAGGTGCGTCGCTTTCGTGTTCTTTGTCCTTTTCTACCGCCCCAAAGGCATTCAACTGGCTTGAGTGGAGTGTGCGGCTTTCCGATGCAGGCGCTCCCGGGGGAGGCGGCACGTTTGCTAGGAACAAGGCAGGCCGCGCCAGCTCTGCCGTGGCACTGGCAATGATGCGCGCGCGGTCAAATTCCAGCACGGAAAAATGCACCCCAGTGCTGCCCTGCGCAAAGCTCTTGGCCTGTCTCGCAAGCAGCAGAGCTTGGGGCATCGCCCGAAGAAAGCTGCGCCGTGAAAGCATGCTGCCGTGCCTATATCGAACCTTGGGGCCGGAGGGACTCATCCTGCCGAAGAGGCTACCATCCACCTGCATCAACTGGCGTTCCTGACTTTGACACAGACGATAAGCGGCGATATATTGGGAATGCGGGGTGGAGCAGCCCGGTAGCTCGTTGGGCTCATAACCCAAAGGTCGTAGGTTCAAATCCTACCCCCGCAACCAAAGAACAATCCTTTCTTCTAGAGTGAATCAGAAAGGCCGATTCGTTCCAGATAGAGTTGATACTTCAGGCGCTCGCCCACCTGGGCTTGAGCACCACCTGC
>CALMAP010000028.1:3820-5428 GCA_937859825.1 uncultured Terriglobus sp.
CGAAAACGTCAACCCCAGATAACCCCAAATAACAGCGGTCGCGAAATCTCTTTGGGATTCATCGAGTGTGGTTGGCGTTTTTGCATGGGTCTAAGCGCTCCTCAATGCCATTCTGACGACCTTGCTGTTGGCCTCACGCTTGGCGTCCATCAAGGCGTTTCCGTACACGTTCATCGTCGTAGAAACCTGAGCGTGCCGCATGAGTTTCTGCTGTACGCCGATCGGTGCCGCGCTGCTATCCAGCCAGGAACGATAGGTGTGGCGGAACGTATGCCAACCCAAGCTCCCGTACTTTCCTGCAGCTTCCCAACGCTCGTCGTGGATGACGACACGCTTGCCGTTTGGGGTGGGCGAATCCTGCACACACCACACGCCAGCCGCTGCTCCACATTTCGGGCACGCCACCAGGCAACAACCAGCCGGCCGGATGAAATCCTGCTGGATGGGCGTCCCGTGGTAGTGGCGGGCCGTTACATGGCTTGGGTAGAGAAGGTTCAACCCGCTCAACCGGGTTGGAACGTCTTCCGGCGCGTGACGAGGCTGGGTTCTTTGCCATTCGAGCAGGAGCGTAGCAAAGTCTGGGTCAAGTGGAAGCTCGTCTTCTGAGTATTCCGTCTTGACCAGCTTCACGCGCCCATGCACGACTGCGCGGGTCACTTTCATGCTGAGGTTCTCGAAGCTGATGTCTGACCATTCCAGCGCCAGCACCTCCTCAGCTCTCAACCCGGTGCATTGGGCCACCAACACCATTGTGCGGTACGGCTCAGGCAGCAGATTGAGGATGAGGTAATACTGATCCGTGGTCAGAACGATCGGCTTCTTCCGACGTTTGCTGATGCCCTTGATCTCGACCAGCTCCATCGGATTCCGCTGCCAATCGACCATCTCCCACAGCATCGCCTTCTCGTACAAACGGTGCATGATGGCCTTGATGTGTCCTTTGGTCTTTGGCGCGGCGTCCATGTTTCGGAGCCATTCTTGTACCTTCATCGGTTTCAGACGGGTAATGCGGGTAGAACCCCATTCCGCACGGACCCGCTTGATGACGCTGAGGTACGACAGTACGGTCGAATAGCTGAGATCCCCTACCCGGTCGCAGGATTCGCCGGGGCGGGTCTTCTTGATCTCAAGCAACCGTTCCTCTTCGACGAACCGGTCAAGCAAGGCGTCGAAAGTCGGCTCAAGAACAGCGAGCGTCGGATTGTCAGAGTTGAGTTTGAGCACAAAGGCTTCCAAATGCCGCTCGACCGCGGTCTGCGTTGGAAATTGCTCTGTGCTGAAGTACATGGATTTATCTCTGCCGGTTTGGGGGTCTGCATAGCGGTACTCCCAAGCCGACTTGTTGTTGGCTCGCGGCACTTTCCGCAAATAGCCACGTTGGTAGCGTTGCCGTGTGAATTTCAAGAACACCGTTCCTGTCTAGTCACGACGGCGTGATCGGTTGTATTCGAGTTTATGCCATGCTCCAGCCAGGAATCCAGGGAACTTAGGCGAAAACGCCAGCGTTTTCCTACCTTGAATGCCGGAACCTCGTGTCCTCTGGCCTTGGCTTCCAACGTCTTCCAGTGCATTCCCAGGACTGTTGCCGCTTCGTGCAAGTCCAAGAGC
>CALMAP010000028.1:5438-6561 GCA_937859825.1 uncultured Terriglobus sp.
CAAACGGGGTAGCGGGCTGGGACGCGGCAAACGAGCTGTGCCGGGACGTTATCGAAGGCCGGACGGAAGCAACAGGCTTTCGAGCGTCAGGGACCAAGGGAAGGTCTGGGCCTCCCATAAGGTCACGTTGCGTTGCTTGCCACTCCACTGCTTGGGCAGTTTGGTTGTCTTTGCGCTTCGGTTGCATGAGAACTCTCCGCTGAATGGAGGTTTCATTCACGCGGGTGCGTATGTCCAATGACTTCCGGGCCAGACGTTATGAGCCGCGCGCATGACACCGCAAACCTTAGAGCGCACGTTCGTAACGGAAACGAATTGGGCGCTCCGGTGTCTAATGTTCTACAAGTGATCCAAACCGCCTTTGCGGATGGATACTCCCGCGTCAACAAACAGCGGGCAGCGGGAGCGGGCCATGCAGCGCTTCGTCGATGTTCGATCCCTATTAGCAATCGTGACTCTTTCCGAAGAGTTGAGCTTCACACGCGCAGCAAAAAGACTCAATATGAGTCAGTCTGGCTTGAGCCGGCATATCGGCTCCATCGAACATCGACACCGGATCAAACTATTTGAGCGAAATCACGTCCATGTGACGATGACGGACGCCGGTCGTGCGTTTGTAGAGGAAGCGAAACTGGCCCTCCTCCACGACGAGCGTGCGCTGCTGGCAGCCCGTACAGTTTCCGAAGGTGCGGAAAATGTTCTGACGATTGGCAGATCGCCGTACATCGACCCTTTCCTGACATCGGCGCTGCTTGCCATTCGCCTGCCCCTCTATCCCAATCTGTCCGTTCAACTCCATAGCGACTTCGCACCCGACTTGGCTCACGATTTGATCGTTTCCAAGATCGACCTTGCCCTAATTACCAATCCTGAGCCAAATCGGAAGTTGACGACCACGATGGTTGTCGAGGCGCCGATGTACGCGGTTTTGCCAGACGGAAGTCCACTGCTCGCAAAGCCGACCGTCAGTCTGCTTGATTTGGCCAACTACACTTGGATTCTCTTCGAGAAGAAAGCTCATCCTACGATGCACGATACGATTCTCCGCCGCGCCACGGAGGAAGGCATCGCGGTCAAGAACGGTCAGAACGTGCTCACGGCAGAGGATGCTGCGCAACTCGTG
>CALMAP010000028.1:6571-7459 GCA_937859825.1 uncultured Terriglobus sp.
TCAGTATGCCGGGGGCTTTGAAGATTCAGCAGCAAGGTGCGAACGTCCGGCCAATCGACGATCCGGCCCTGACCACGCAAATGCGTATGCGAGAGGATTCGTTTGAATAGGGGTACTTCCCAAGCCAATCCGAAAATAGCCCAGATCGAGATCGCTTCTCAGGCCATCAACTATCCAGATCATGTTTCCGTAGAAACGCTCTCTTGCCGCCAATTCTTCTGGCGGCATCGTGGAATGTTGAAACTCCACAACCATACCGTGAGAGGTCTTCACGTCTGCAATATGAGTTTCGCCCGTTTCTGGATCAAGAGCGGAGATTTCTTGCCACTCTTTGGGAAAATTATCCTTCCATGCGCGATGCCACTCCGTCTCATTCTCCCACCACGGATCGCAGACTTCCCTCGACTTGTGTGCCCAATGCCAGATTTTCACCCTGCCGCATTTGGATATGACTTCTTCGCCACAATGAGGACATCGCCCGTGTACTTTGGGCTGCGGATTAGCCTTTTCATCGTTCACGAGAGCAAATCTCATACCGAACCGCCTTGCTTCCGTTTTGCCGTGGCGGACGATTGGGCTGCCATCTTCGTATAAAGCTCGAACAGCTTTTCCAGGCGCTCTGTGTCGTTCTTGAAACGGCGTCCGATATAAATGCGCTCCAATACTTCATCATTGCGTTCGTGCGCCTGGCGCAAATCCTCCGGCATGGAGTCAGGATCGTAGAGGTCGGCAATCGTGTCGGGGAAGTGATGTTCTCTAGCAATCAGAATGTCCTCGATGCAACGTGTAAGGTCCGCTTTGTTCTTGTCGGTCAGCGACGGCACCGGAAACGTGTTCCAGCCTAGCGTATTCGAATACGAGAGGCGCATTTCCAGCCGAACACAAACT
>CALMAP010000028.1:7469-9705 GCA_937859825.1 uncultured Terriglobus sp.
GCAATCCAGATCCAATGAAGGCGAGAGGCAATCAGAGCCATGTTCCAGAGAGGCGCGTCATAGAGGGCAAAGCATTTGTTCGAGGCTATGTACTTCGCAGAGAGAAAGTCGCATGGGAGGTAATCACGATTCTCCGAACTCACTCCTGCCACAAAGATCGCGTTCTCTTTTGACACCCCGCCGATTTGCACGAACCTGTATGGTTTTGCGGCAAAGTCCTTAGTCGATTCTGCAGGTGACTTCCTTCTGTTAGTGGCGACAAGTTCCAACCGTGTCGCCACAAACGGATCAGTCCTTGCTCTCTTGACGTCGCTGTCCTCAATCCAGAGGCAATACCGCAACTTTCCGCTTATCAATTCGTCGGCACCAACAAATCGTCTGACAAAATCTTGAGTGGTGTGGCGACTTCTCATGTCCTCTGCTTCTTCGGACGTGAGAAACAGATGGCCGCCGTCACGGGGCATATTACCGAAGAGCATTGGTGATTGCACTCCAATAGGCTTATCTGCTTTTTGCACATAAGCAAGACTATCGGGAACAAGATATGGGCCAATAACTGAACAATCCTTGACCGTTTCATCTTGGTAGAGCATCTTCGGAAGATTCGACTTTTGGCCTAGGCCAACAATCACAACGGTCACTCCCGCGTTGTGACTGGCTAGGTTAGCCCACTTGAACGACGTGTGTGCAAAACGGATTTCACAGCCACGCTTGAACGCTGTCGGCCAAACGTCAATAGCCTGTTGACCTTGACAGACACTATTGGTAGTCACAAAAGCGGCGACCGCATTGGGCACTTTGTCGGTGTAATCAAAAAAGCGCGCAAACCATCCGGTTACAAAGTCGGTGGTCTTCGCTAGTTTTGGATGTTTTACCCAGGCGTTCGCCATGTCCGCTTTCTGCTCATCGGTTTGCCATTTGCTTCCTTTATATGGCGGATTCCCACATATATACGTCTCTCCACCCTCATTCGCGAAATCCATCTCCGCTTGTTCCAAAGGCGTGCTAAAGAGGTCATCGGATACCAATTTGACCCCAGTAGTCCCTGTGGGCTTGAATAAGCCCTCCCAATCAATTCTCAATGCGTTTCCGCAGGTAATCCAATTCTCTTTACGCAATGGGAGAAACTCGGCCAAGGCCAGCTTCTGTCCCCTATACAAGACGTCGCATTGATACTCTGCGATCACAAGCGCGAGCCGCGCGATCTCCACTGGAAAGTCGCGCAGCTCAATTCCTCTAAAGTTATCCAGCGGAATTTCACTGCGAATCACAGACTCGCCACGCCTCTCGTTGATTGTGGCCTCGATGGCCCGCATTTCCTTATATGCGATGACAAGAAAATTGCCGGACCCGCAGGCCGGATCGAACACCCTGATCTTCGCCATGCGCTTGCGAAGGTTGAGCAGGATCCGCTGGTTCTCGCCTGCCTCGGCAAGTTTCGCGCGCAGGTCGTCAAGGAAAAGCGGATTGAGCACCTTCAGGATGTTTGGCACGCTGGTGTAGTGCATGCCGAGCGCGCCACGCTCTTCGTCCTCAGCAACGGCTTGAATCATCGACCCGAAGATGTCCGGGTTGATCTTTGTCCAGTCTAGGTTTCCGATATTGAGAAGATACGAGCGTGCAATCTTGCTGAAGCGAGGCACGTCCGGGCTACCTGAGAAGAGGCCGCCATTCACATATGGAAACCCATTGGCCCAGCGCGGAAGGTTTGCCAAGGACCAATCCTCAATGCTGGTATTCATGGCGCGGAATAGGGTGCTAATAACTTCGTGCGTATTCGAGGAATCTCGCGTACTCATCTGCTCGACTGTACTTGTAAACAATCCACGGCCAAAGATCCCGGTATCCTCGGCAAAAAAGCAAAAGATTAACCGTGCGAGAAAATGATTAAGATCATGACGTCGCGCCGCCGTACCCCATTCCGGATTGTCCTTCAAGAGCTCTACATAGAGGCGGTTCAATCGAGCAGTGGCACGAATGTCGAACGAGTTTTCGCTAATTTGCCGAACGGTGGAGATACCCGCAAGCGGCAGGAAGAATCCGAAGTGGTCAGCAAAATCCTTATACGCACAGGCGACAGGAGCATCATCAGAAGCAAGATTCTCGGCTTCCAGCGTTTGGCCGTCCGTCGCCAGAATGAATTTCGCTTTGGCCCGCATAGTGGACGGGCTTTCCCGAAGCGCCGTAAGGGTCTTCGTGACCTCCCCTTCCGCGCATACCTTGATATGGATATTGT
>CALMAP010000029.1:0-1931 GCA_937859825.1 uncultured Terriglobus sp.
TGTACGGACTGATGACATACTAGCAGCTTTCATGCCAATTTCATGTCGCATGGTATTTACCGGATTCTGCCGAAACTGGTATACGCAGCTTCAAACACGTTCCATTTCCTATAGAAACCTGCACAAAATGAAATAGGAACTGCTTCGCAGTTCCTATCAGTCGTTATTTATCTGTCATTACAGATTCAGCTTCTTAAAGATGCGTTCCGGGATCGCGCGGATCACGGCCATGATGGGGCGCCACTGGAAGGGGGTGTAGAGCACGTCCTGCTTTTTGTCGATGGCGCGGGCGATCTCGCGGGCGACCTTGTCGGGATCGGCGAATTTTTCGCTGCCCTTCATGCCGGTGGTCATGGACGTCCGGACCGGGCCGGGCTTGATCGTCAGCACGTGTACGCCTTCGCGGTCGACGCGGTTACGCAGGCCGCCGAGGAAGGCGGTCAGTCCAGCCTTGGACGCACCGTAGACGTAGTTAGACTTGCGGCCACGCTCGCCCGCCACCGACGACAGCACGGCGAGCGTGCCGAAGCCCTGGTTGACGCAGTAGTTGGAAAGCCAGGTGAGCAGTGAGACCGGGGCAGTGAGGTTGGTGTGCAGAATGTGGAGCGCGTGGGTGGTGTCCTGCTCGGCGCGTGGCTGCTCGCCGAGGATGCCTACGGCGAGGTAGGCGACATCCAGCCCGCCAAGCGCGGTGATGGCGCGGCCAAGCAGGGCGGTGTGGCCGTCGATGTCGTCCAGGTCGGCGACGGCGGTTTCGACATAGGCCGCGCCACGCACGCGCAGGTCCGCAGCCACGGCGTTGATGCGGTCGGCGTTGCGGGCGACGAGGAAAATGTTCGCGCCTTCCCTCGCCCATATGCGGGCAGTTGCCTCGGCGATGCCGGAGGTGGCACCGAGCACCAGCACGCGCCAGGGTGTGTGGGAAAGATCACGATGGGGCAGGGCGCCCTCGGGTGTGGCGGTGGCTGTGCTCATCGTCTCCTTTATTGCGCGGTAACGCGTTCCCAGAAGCTGGAGGTCAGCAGCGGGTCCTTGTAGCGGGCGAACTTCTGCCACTGCGGGTAGCTGGTCTGGAATTGCTGCGGGGTCATGCGCGCATCCTTGGCGGGATAGAGCTTGCCGCCATAATCGAGCGTCATCGCCGCGAGCCGGTCAAAGAGGGTGAAACTCTTCTCCGGCTTGATGGGGAAGTCGAGGGCGAGCGTAACGCCGGGCTGAGGAAAGCTCATCATGCCGGGTGACGGCACATCTCCGAAGGCCTTGAGCACGGCGAGAAAGCTGGCAAGGCCGCTCTTCGAGACTTCGTTCAGGATGGCGATGGTGCCCTCACGCGCGCTCTCCCAAGGGATGGCGTACTGGAACTGCAGCAGACCGCTTTTCCCATACATACGGTTCCAGTGCAGTACCTTGTCGAGCGGATAGAAGAACGGCTCGTAATCTTGCAGGGCACGCACACGGGGCTTGATCTGCTTGTGAAAGAAGACGGTGTTGAAGGCGGCAACGGTCATGCCGTTCAATGCGAACCCGGGAGCGTTGAACGGGAAGGCCAGCTTCGGCTCAGGTGACGGCGTGAGCCTGTCCGGGATCTTGGAGTGGTCGCCGATCATGAAGATGCCGCGCGCAAAGTTCTTACCAGTACTGGTGCAGTCTACCCAGGAGACGGTGTACTCGATGTGCCGGTACTGCTCGGTGAGGGCGAGGAACTCGTCAACGCCGTGGAACTGGATGCCCTCATAGTCGATGAGCCGGGAGACGATGGGCTTAAGCTGCAGCGTGATCCACGTGATGACGCCGGTGAGGCCAAGACCGCCGATCGTCGCGCTGAACCAGTCCGGGTTTTCCGTTGGGGAGCAGTGCATGTGCGAACCGTCAGACCGGACGAGCTCAAACTGGCGCACGTGGCTGCCAAACGTACCGGCAATGTGGTGATT
>CALMAP010000029.1:1941-10091 GCA_937859825.1 uncultured Terriglobus sp.
TGCCGTGGATGTCGTTCGCCACGGCACCGCCCAGGGTCACATATTTGGTGCCGGTGGAAACCGGCAGGAACCACCCATGCGGCACGGCAAAATCGAGCAATTGCGCGAGGGTTAAACCCGCCTCCGCGGTCAGAATGCCGGTGTCGCGATCGAAGTACAACAGCCGGTTCATGCCGGTGGTCACCATCAGGTGACCATCGCGCAGCAGGCAGCTATCGCCGTAACTGCGGCCCATGCCCACGGCCAGCGCGCCTGTGGGCATGCCGTTGTGCTGGGCGAGCACGGCGGGAAAATCGTTTTGCCAGGAAAGCGGGACAAGATCTGCGTTGTAGTTGGGGTAGCGGCCCCATGAGGTGAACGGGGCCTTGCCCTGGAACTGGTCTTCCACGTGCTGCGGCAGCCGCTCCGGCGTATCAGAAGAAGCAGAGCGGTGCTGCAACACTGGAGATTCGGGGGTGAGGTCCATCCTGATTAGGATACCGGACAGGGCAGTCGGCACAGGATCTTATCCGCGGATGGGACGCTATCACTGGACCGTCATCCTAAACCGTAGTGAGTGCTAGCATCTCAAGCGATGGAACCTACCCATGGCGAGTTGATTGAACGTTACACCACAATGGAACTAGCGGAACTGCAGGTTGAGGCTCGGCAGCGTGACCTCTTGACTGACACTGCAAAAGAGATGTTGCTCCGTGAGTTTCAACGAAGGGGTGTAGAGCCAGATTCCGTAGACATGGAACCGAAGGATTTTAGCCTCGCGCCAGAGGTGTGGGTTACAGTCGAACGATTTCGCGACCTTTCCGCAGGAATCGTGGCACGATCCGCATTGGAGGCGGCTGAAATCCACTGTTTTCTCCGTGATGAAAATACGGTTCGTCTCGATTGGCAGGTCTCAAACTTTATCGGAGGCATGCGACTGCAGGTATTGGAAGCAGATGCCGAAGCGGCGCGCGAGGTGCTTGCCGGACTTGCACTCGATGAAGAGCCTGTGAGCGACACAGAGTCCTCATCTTCAGACGAACGCTGCCCAAAGTGCGGCAGCACAGCCATTCATCGCAAACGCACCCGTAGGGGCTTGGCTCTGGCATTTCTCTGGCTCTTCAGCGTGCCGATACCTCAGGGCGAGGCTGAGTGGCGTTGCAATCATTGTGGCTGGCGATGGATCGACAAGCCGGGCCAGCATCAATCGCGCTCATAGAGGCGCACCCAGTCCACCAGCATGCTCGATGGAAACTGCGTGGTGCTGTCTGGCTTGCCAGGCCAGTTGCCGCCCACAGCCAAGTTCAGCAGGAGGAAGAAGGGGTGATCGAAGACCCAGTGGCTGCCGTCCGGCAGGTCGTTGGGTGTCTGCGTTTCGTAGAGCGCATCGTCCACGTAGAAGCGGATAACGGCGGGCTCCCATTCCACGGAGAAGACATGGTAGCCATCGCGAAATTTCTGGCCTGAAGGCAACAAGAACTCGCCTGTGAGCGGGTTGCTGCCGGAGTAGCCGGGGCCGTGCAGCGTACCGTGTATCTTGCCTGGCTCCTTGCCGATTTGCTCCATAATGTCGATCTCACCGGCTTGCGGCCAGTGTGCGGCGTCGATGTTGTCGCCCAGCATCCAGAAGGCAGGCCACAGGCCCTGGCCACCATCCGGCAGCTTGATGCGCGCCTCGATGCGCCCATACTTCTGGGCGAATTTCCCAAGGGTCTGCATGCGTGCAGAGGTGTAGTTGCGCTGAATACCGTCGGCGCCCGTGAAGTCCTCTTTGCGTGCGGTGATGACGAGGTTGCCGCCGCGCTGCTCCACATTTGGCGGACGGTCGGTGTAGGTCTCCAGTTCGTTGTTGCCAAAGCCGTCGCCTTTGCGCTCTGCCGTCCACTTGGCCGGATCGGGCGCGGTGCCATCGGGAGCGTTGAACTCATCGCTCCACGTCAATTTCCAACCGGACTTGTTCGTTCCTGCTTGAGTTGGCGGCGGTATGCCGGGGTCCTGCTCCACGGCGATGTAGTAGTGGGCCGTATCTACCGCGAAGGTCTCGCGCCTGCCGGGCGTGGTCTGCCAGGCAGATGTGGAGGGATGCAGCAGCGTCCAGTGCTGCGGGTCGCCTGCGCGCACTGGCATGTTGAAGTCTGCCTCAGGTGTGCTCCAGCGATAGTCGACCGTGCCAGCGGCATCGTTGTAGCGGAGCTGCAGCGTAGGCATTTCCACATATCTCAAGTAGGCGTTGAAGAGCGGAGTGTAGTCCGCGCCGAGATGCGCATTCATGAACGCGACTACATCCTCGGTCAGGATCGTCTGATATGCGAAGTGGGTTGCCAGGTCGTGCAGTGTGGCCCACCACTTACCGTCGTCGTCCACCACGTTGCGCAGGGTGTTCAGCATGAGCGCGCCCTTGAAATACTGGTCGCGGTCGGGCTGCTGAAACAGGTTACGGGGCTGGAGAATCGGCCTGCGGTGAAAGACCATGTGCTGGAAGCTGTTGATGTACTTCAGCTCGTCCGCATGGCCGTACATCGCTTCGACGAAGACAGCCTCCATATAAGTGGTGAAGCCTTCGTGGATCCACATGTCCGCGGGGTCGGCGGCGGTAACGCTGTTGCCGAACCACTCATGGCCGCTCTCGTGGATGATGATGAAGTCGAATTTTGGGTTGATACCCACGCCGGTCCAGTCACCGTGATTGAAGTTCAGGTAACTGTTGTGAAAGCCGTTGCCGTAGGCGACTGCGCTTTGGTGCTCCATGCCGGCGTAGGGGACTTCGACCAGCTTGTAGCCATCCCGCGCAAAGGGGTATGGGCCGAAGTATTTTTGATAGACCTCCAGCATCGGCTTGGCCTGTGCGAACTGAACTTTCGCCTTTTCCAGGTTTTCCGGAAGGACGTAGTAGTCCAGATCGAGATTGCCGAGTTTGTCGCTGAAGCGGGTGTAGTTCGCAATGTTCAACGCCACGTCGTAGTTGTTGATGGGGTAGGTCACGCGCCAGTCCCATCGGGTATAGCCGTCGTGCAGGTCTTTGCTGCCCTTCAGGCGGCCATTGCTCACGGCGGTCAGGCCGTTGGGCACGGGGACACTTACCTCCACGCCGTCCTGCGGTTCGTCCTTCCACTGATCCTTGTTCGGCCACCAGACGCTGGCACCCTCGTCCTCGCAGGACGTCACAATGAACGGCCGGCCCTGCGGGTCCGTCTTGAAGACCATGCCGCCGAAGCGGCCAATCTCTTTCGGTTGGCCGGAGTAGGCGACTTTGATCTCATAGGTTTTGCCGTGCTTTAGCGTGTGCGGGAAGTCGACGAAGAAGGTCGTTCCCTCGCGGGAGAACTTCAGTTCCCTGCTGCCCTGCTTTACGCTTTCAACGGTGAGAACAGGCGTCAGTTCCAGTTGGATACGTGTTCCGTCCGCCAGCATGCGGAAACGAATGGCGTTGCTGCCGCGGATCGACTTTGCCACAGGATCGACCCGGACATCCAGGTGGTAAAAAAGCAGGTCGTTGTTCGCACGGTAGGTGCCGTAGGAACCGCGAAGAGTAGTTTCCGTTGCAGGCGCGGGGGATGCCTGCGCCTGCAGGACGGCTGGATACAATGCAGTGAAAGCCAGGAAGCAAGACAACATCAGCGAGCGGCGG
The DNA here is from genome assembly GCA_937859825.1 of uncultured Terriglobus sp. Lineage (GTDB taxonomy): Bacteria > Acidobacteriota > Terriglobia > Terriglobales > Acidobacteriaceae > Terriglobus. The sequence goes on from CALMAP010000029.1 coordinate 5,549, forward strand.
AGCATGGGACCAGCATAGCTCCGCCATTGCTTTATTCGCGTGGGGCTACTTGCGCTGCCCGCTCAACTTGGAGGCCGCCGCTGCTTTCTGGTCACCCTTGCGCTCTGAGGAAGTCTGGCTTTTCTTTGGCTTACAGCTTCCCTTTTCGCCCTGCTTCTTGCCCGGTGTGGGCTCAAAACCTGGCCAACAGGCGTTGGCTTCAGACGACTTCTTGCCACCGCTCGACTTTGCCGCAGTCTTCTTGCCAGGTGTCTTATGCGTGTCCGCACCCTGGATGTGATGCCGTTGTGCAGCGACTTTCGTATTTGCGGACTTTGTTGCGCGCTTGACCGAAGCCGGAGTCTTCTTTGCCGCAGACTTTTTAGCAGGAGCCTTTTTCGCCGCAGTCTTCGCTGAGGAGTTTTTGGACGATGCCGACTTCTTCGCAGCACCCGATTTTGTTGCAGATTTCTTTGTCGTTGCCATGGGCGTTTAGAAGCGGCAGACGTGTTGAAACGTTATCTGGACGGAACGTCATGTTACGTTTATGCAAAAACATAGAGTGCTGTTACGCAAGGGCACAACGTAACGCCTACAGCCACTTAGCACCATTGATCTGTTGAAGGGCCGTTTCATCTCGAATGCTGAAAGCGTCGAGTCTACCTAACGAAAACGCAACCGAATGGGACCCTTTGCTGAAGATGGATCGACCGGGGCACCACCCTGTGTGATCACGATCTCACCGCTGGCGACAAGCCTTCGTGCGGCGGCACGAGCAGGGTCCATCAGCGGCTCCCACGTTTCGCGGTCCTCTGAAAGATGCCCGGAACCCGCCACCATACGGGCCGCCTCGCTGGGGCAAATGGTCTTGCCCGCACCGCGTTGCCGCAGCAGCGTCCGGATCGCCTCTTCCAGCGCGGCATCCTGATCGCCAGGCTTGTTGCGGCGGCATGCGTCCGAGCAGAAGCGTACGTTGTCCCAATCGCGCTCCCACTTCTTGCGCCAGGTGATCTCGCGTCCGCACGCCGCGCAGGACTTTGGCGGCGGCACACCGGCCGCACCACCACGTTTAACTTTGTGTTTGCGATCACCCATCGCTTACCCGCTGACTTGCTGACTCGCTGACTCGCTGCTCTACTCAGATGTGTATGAGTACGTTCCCGCCGCTTGCCGAACAGCTTGACCTGATCACCAAAGGTGCCGCCGACATCATTCCGCTGGAAGACCTTTCCCGCCGCATCGAGCAGTCGATCATTACGGGCAAGCCCATGCGTATCAAGGCCGGTTTCGACCCAACGGCACCGGACCTGCACCTTGGCCATACCGTGCTGATGCGCAAGCTGCGGCACTTCCAGCAACTGGGGCACACGGTCATCTTTCTTATCGGTGATTCCACCGCGCTGATCGGCGACCCTACCGGCAAATCGCAGACCCGCAAGCCGCTTACGCGCGAGCAGATTGCCGACAACGCCGCAACATACCAGGAGCAGGTCTTTCGCATTCTGGACCGCGATATGACAGAGGTGCGCTACAACTCCGAATGGCTGGACAAGCTGAGCTTTTACGACATGATTACGCTCACGTCGCAGTTCACCGTCTCGCAGATGCTGGAGCGCGAAGACTTCCACCACCGCTTCAATGCAGAGGTTCCGATCGCCCTGCACGAACTGCTGTACCCGATCATGCAGGGGTATGACTCCGTGGCGCTGGAGTGCGATGTGGAGCTTGGCGGCACCGACCAAAAGTTCAACCTGATGCGTGGCCGCGATCTGCAGCGGCACTTCGGTCAACAACCACAAATCGTGCTGACCATGCCCATCATCGAAGGACTCGACGGTGTGCAAAAGATGTCGAAGTCGCTAAACAACGCGATCGGCGTGAACGAGAGCGCATTCGACATGTTCGGCAAGCTGATGCAGGTTTCGGACGACCTGATGTGGCGCTACTGGACGCTGCTGACCGATCTGCCGCAGTCGGAGATCGACGGGATGCGCACGTCTGTCGCAGTCGGATCGCTGCATCCCATGCAGGCCAAAAAAGAACTCGCCCGTACCATCACCGCTGGTTTTCACTCCGCCGAAGGCGCGGTGCGGGCTGAGGAGAACTGGGCGCTGCAGTTCCAGAAGGGCATCACGACGGACGACACGGAGCGTATCACGCTTGAGCGGTCGCAGGCCGCGTATGAAGAGACTCCGCCTTCCATTGGAACGGACCGGCTGGTCGTTTCTGCGGCCCTTGCTCCTTCCATGGCGGAAGCTCGGCGAAAGCGGGCGGAAAACGCGATCAAGATCGACGGAAATACCGCGACCGAGCCACGGTTTCTGATCGCTGGCCTGCCTGTTACTTTGACCGTGAAGCTGGGCAAGAAGACAAAGCTTGTCACAGTGGCATAGGCAATCGTGTTGCATTGGTTGAGAGGGAGTGTGGGCCTGAAGGGGCCAACGCTGTCCCAATCTATTGCATGACAGTCGCGCCCTGCGGCTCGACAGTGTGCGCCAGAAGCGACGCATCGTAAGCGACTGCCCGGTCTTTGCCGCTGCGCTTGGCGCGATACATCGCACAATCTGCCATCTTCAGCAGATCGTCAGCGGTGATATCCGCAACGCAGTCGGCGACGCCGATGCTTACCGTCACCTCGCGGTGCATCCAGGCATGGTCTTTCAGCGCGCGCTGGATACGGGCGCAGACCGCCTGCGCAATCTCAATGTTGGTGCCAGGCATCACAACTGCAAACTCCTCCCCACCAAAGCGCACCGCGATATCGTTCGAGCGGACGGACTTGCTCAGAATCGCCGCAACCTGCCGCAGCACGTCATCGCCGTGGCTGTGGCCGAAGTCATCGTTGAGCCTCTTGAAGTTATCGACATCGATCATTAGCAGGGTGAGCGGAGTGCATCCGTGCTGGGCACGAAAGACTTCCGTTTCCACATGGGAGTCGAATGCGCGACGGTTCCAGAGACCGGTCAGGTTGTCGGTCAGCGAGAGCGAACGTAGCTTCTGGTTGGCTTCTTCGAGTTCGTCCTGCGCATGTTGCAGCGCTTCTTCGCGTCGCAGGTCTTCCGTCATATTCAGGCTGATGTTTGCGAGCATCACCTCACCCGTGGCGCGCTGGATCGGGCTCTTGATTGTCTTCCAGTACTCCGTCACGCCATCGTGACAGGGGATTGCCACATAACTGGTGTGGCTCTTTCCTGTTTCGATCACGTTCCGTTCTTCCGCCATGATGCCTTCGGCAATCTCTTTTGCCCAAAGCTCTCCGCTGGTCTTGCCGAGCCATGCTTCCTGCGTAACGCCGAAGCGTTCCGCAACTGCCTTGTTGTAGAAAAGCAGCTGGCCCTGCTGGTTCTTCAGGTAGGTCTCGACCGGGATACTGTCAAGAAATGCGCGGAAGAGCTTGCGCTCACCATCCAGTTCTTCATTCAGCTTTTGCACGGCACGTGCGTGGGAGCGCATCTGGACGCGGATCGATAACTGGTTCGCAATGACGCGCAACATTCGCTCCTGCACGGAGGAAAGTTCACGCGGCTGTGTGTCCATCACGCATAGAGCGCCCACGGCATGGCCGTCTGCGGTGCGGAGCGGATGGCCTGCGTAGAAGCACAGCCCGGCCTCGCCTGTGACCTGCGGATTCTCCCGGAAGCGACCATCCTGGCGGGCATCGGGGACGATGAATGTTTGGGGCTGCTGAATGGTGTAGTTGCAAAATGCGTCCGAACGGACGGTGGTGCGGCGCTGCAGTCCGAAGCAGGATTTGTCGAACTGACGGTGGCTGTCCACCAGCGTCATCACACTCTGGGGGGCCCCGCAAAGTTCAGCGGCGAGTGCGACGAGTTCGTCGAACTCCTCTTCCGGGTCGGTATCAAGAAGTTGTAATTCATGCAGGGCCGCAATGCGCTTTTCTTCCATGAGTTCCGGTAATGGAACGTAAGCGGGCCTCTGCATGGATCCTATGTCTCTCCTTCAACAAGGCGGAACGTACCGTTCTCGCGCCGCGTTACCCTCCCTATCGGCAAATTGTGGTCGTGAGGAAAGAGCAGCAGCCAATTTTCTTCCGCGGCCATGTGCAGAAAGCGTTTCTTCTCCTGGATGGTGCGCATTGGGTCAAGATCGAAGGCCATCACCCAGGTAGGGTCGAGGTGTGCAGCGGTAGGTATCAGGTCAGAGACGAAGCAGGCGTGCTCGCCCTGGCTCTCAATGTGAACGGCCATCGTGTATGCCGTGTGGCCGGGAAAGCACTCCAGCGTTACGCCGGGGCAGACCGGCACCCGTTCGCCTGCCATGACCGGACTTACCAGCTGCATTCTGCCCTGCTGCAGCAGCGGCTCGTAGTTGGGCGGCACATAACTGATACGGTCGCGATCCCACTGCATGCGGCCGTGTTCGACCTCTCCGGCGTGCGCGTAGTAGGTCGCGTTGCAAAAGAAAGGCGTCACGTTGCCGGACGCATCCAGCACCGTGTTCCAGCCGCAGTGGTCCCAGTGCAGGTGGCTGTTGATCACAACGTCGATATCTTCCGGCGCGAAGCCCGCTGCATCGAGCGACTGCGGCAGTTTCTCCTCGGTTG
>CALMAP010000029.1:10101-10390 GCA_937859825.1 uncultured Terriglobus sp.
CAACTCGTCTTCAGCTTGGGCGCGAGCTTGTTGCCGAAGCCGGTCTCGATGAGCACGGCCCTGCCGCCGGTTCGCACGATGACGCAGTTCAGGCCGATGATGACCCGGTTCTGCTCGTCCGGCGCGGCCCTCTTCTGCCACAGGGTGCGCGGCACCACGCCGAACATGGCTCCACCGTCGAAGCGGCAGGTACCATCCGTGCAGACGGTGATCTGTGCGCCGCCGATGACGGCAGTACCTCGAATCAGTTCCTGCGATGAGGACGCCAGTTCAAAGTGCAATACTTTTC
>CALMAP010000029.1:10400-12164 GCA_937859825.1 uncultured Terriglobus sp.
TGCGAAAGGGCCACGCCTTTGTGGTGGCCCTTTCGATTCAGAACACTTAGTCCTGTTCCTTGCGAACCTTCTTGCGATTCCGCTTGCGCGCAAGTGCTTCCTTGACGCGCTTTTTCTCGCCTGGCTTCAGGTAAAAGGAGTGGCGCTTCACTTCCTTGATGATGTCTTCCTGCTGCACCTTGCGCTTGAAGCGCCGCAGTGCGTTCTCAAGGGGCTCGCCTTCCTGTAAACGTACTTCTGCCATTTGAATCCACCTCGCCTTCGCGCCGCCCGGGCCAGACGTCAGTATAGCGCAGAATCGCAGATGGCTACTCCGTTACCACCTTCACAAACTTGCCCTCCGGAAGGGTGTGGCCACCCAGCAGATGGATCACGCCTCCGCGCACAAAACCACGAAGCATCTGGCCGCTCGCGGGCTCTGCGGATTTGGCGGGAGCCGCTGCAGGCTCAGTGGTGCGGGGTTCTGCCCTCGATATCGGTTTTTCCGGCGTGGATGGCCGCACAGTCTCCTGTGGTCTGGAACGTCCGGTGCCTCGATCCATGGCTTCGTTAGCGAGCCGGTCGGCGTCCTTATTTTTGTGGCGGAGCGCGTGGGTGATCTGGAAGCTGTCCAGCTTCGCAATCCGCTTCTTCGCTTCGTCGAAGAGCGCCCGCAGGTCGGGGCTGTTGACCTTGTACTTGCCCTGGATCTGCTTCACCATCAGCTCGGAGTCGCTCACGACGCGCACGCTGCGGTAGCCATGCTCCAGGCCCCACGCGAGCACGCCCAGCAGACCGGAGTACTCCGCATAGTTGTTGGTTCGATTGCCGAGGAACTCCGACAGTTCCGCGAGTTTGCTTCCATCTGCCGCGGTAATGACCGCGCCGTACCCCGCAGGTCCGGGGTTGCCACGCGCGCCGCCATCGCAGTGCGCGTGAATCACTTCGCCTGCACGCTGCCGCGTGGGAGCCTCGACGGACTCGCTCCCAAAAAGATTGCCAGATGCCATACGTGGCATTATCTCGCGACGACCTGCAAGCGAGTAAGAGGCATGGCAATTCCTGCAACAATGGAGGCGATGTCTCTTTCTCCCACGGCAAACACGCCGCACGCTCCGATTGCGCCCGCGCGCGCCGCTGCCTTCGTGATTCTTCGGCGGGTCGCAACCACTGCAGCGCACTCTGACGACCTGCTGCACAGTCCCGCAGTGAATGCACTTTCACGTGAGGACCGCAACCTGACCACCGCGCTGGTACTGGGCACACTGCGCTGGCAGCTGGCGCTGGACGCGGCCATCCGCCCCATGCTGGAGAGGCCCGATTCCGAGATGCACCCGGCTGCTCTGCTGGCGTTGCGTCTGGGGCTCTTTCAACTGCAGCACCTGAAGCGCATTCCACCTCATGCAGCCATCCATGAATCAGTAGAACTCGCGCGGGCCAACGGCGCGGAGCACGCCGCAGGGCTGGTCAACGCCGTGCTCCGGCGAACCCAGAGAGATCAAGATTCGCCGAAGCGGCAGACGCTGGCGTCCGTCTCGCAGGAAGAGTTGGCCCACCCGAACTGGATGGTGCAGCGCTGGCGTGCCCGCTACGGCGGCAAGGCGACGCGCGCGATCTCCGGCTACGACCAGCACGAGCCGCCCGCGCAGGAACTCTTTGCCCAGGACACCTTTGCCGTAGCCATCGATGACGGTTCACGCCTTGTTGCCGAACTTGCCGCCTCGGCAAACCTTGCAGCCAAGCGCATTCTGGACTGCTGCGCCGCGCCCGGCGGCAAGACACGCA